>JAODBQ010000424.1 GCA_025464045.1 Ilumatobacteraceae bacterium | reverse complement strand
CTGCTGGCGTTGCGCACGGGCCGCCCGGTGCGGATGGCCTACAGCCGCGAGGAGAGCTTCCTCGGCCACGTCCACCGGCACCCGGCCAAGATGTGGATGCGCCACCACGCCAGTCGCGACGGCAAGCTGCTGCGCGTCGAGGCGCGGATCGTGATGGACGGCGGTGCGTACGCGTCGACCTCGTCGGCCGTGCTGATCAACGCGGTCACCCACATGCAGGGCCCGTACAAGTGCGAGCACGCCACCGTCGACGGCTGGGCCGTACGCACCAACAACCTGCCGTGCGGGGCGATGCGCGGCTTCGGCGTGGTCCAGGCCTGCTTCGCCCACGAGGGTCAGATGGACAAGCTCGCCGCGGCGTGTGGCCTCGATCCGGTCGAGATCCGCCTGCTCAACGCGATGGAGACGGGCGACAAGCTGATCACCGGGCAGGTCATCGAGAACGTCGCCCCGGTGGCCCGCTGCATCCGCGAGACGGCGGCGCTGCCGTTGCCGGACAGCCCGGTCGGCGGCCACGATGGCGACCCGATGCGCCTGCCGGGCGGCGCAGGACGCACGGCCGACATCGGACACGTGCGCCGTGGCATCGGGTGGGGCGTGGCGATCAAGAACCTGATGTACTCCGAGGGCTTCGACGACTACTCCACCGCGCGGTGCCTGCTCGCCGACGGGGTCGCGACGTTGAAGTTCGCGACGTCCGAGGTCGGTCAGGGCTTCATCACGATCGCCGCGCAGATCGCCCGCGACGTGCTCGGCGTCGACGACGTGCTGCTCGAGCCGATCGACACGCGCATCGGTTCCGCCGGCTCCACGTCCGCCTCACGCCAGACGTGGATGAGCGGGGGCGCGGTGAACGGCGCGTGCCGGCAGGTGCGCGGCCTGCTGCTCGCCGAGGTCGCGGCCATCCACGGGGTTGCGGTCGAGGACCTCGCGATCGAGGGCACGGACATCGTCGATGCCGCCGGGGTGCTGCGCATCCCGGTCGCCGAGGCCACCGCCGGCGCGGCGTTCGACGAGACCTTCGTGTTCCGCCACGCGCCCACTGCGGACCTGGACGAGGACGGCCAGGGCAACTGCCACACGGCGTTCGCGTTCGTGGCCCATCGTGCCGTCGTCGACGTCGACGTCGAGCTCGGCCTGGTCAAGGTCGTGCAGGTCGCCACCGCCCAGGACATCGGCCGGGCACTCAACCCGCTCAGCGTCATCGGACAGATCGAGGGCGGCATCGCCCAGGGCGTCGGCCTGGCGGTGATGGAGGAGATCATCCAGACCGGTGGCCACGTCCGCAACGCCAGCTTCACCGACTACCTCCTGCCGACGATGCTGGACATGCCCGACATCCTCGCCACCTTGATCGAGGAGCGCGACCCGATCGCACCACTCGGGGCGAAGGGGGTCGGCGAGCCGCCGTGCATCTCCTCCACACCGGCCGTCGTCGCGGCGATCCGTGACGCGATCGGCAAGGACCTCAGCCGCGTCCCGGTCCGGCCGTCGGACATCTGCCTGGAGCGCTGAGCCGAGTGCGAGGTGATCGGATAGCTTCGACGACGATGGCGCTGCACGACGACGAGATGGTGAACGGGTGACCAACGACCGCGAGATCCTGACGTGGGAGATGTTCGGCGACGCGTCGCGCGCGTTGGCACAGACCGTTGCCGACGACTACGAGCCGGACATGATCCTCTCGATCGCCCGCGGCGGCCTGCTCATCGGGGGTGCGCTCGGGTACGCGCTGTCGGTGAAGAACGTCTACACGATGAACGTCGAGTTCTACACAGGGGTCGACGAGCGCCTCGAGGTGCCGCGGATCCTGCCGCCCGCGCCGGACTTCGTCGACGTCTCCGACGCGCGGATCCTGATCGCCGACGACGTCGCCGACACCGGCCACACGCTGCGCAGCGTGCAGCAGTTCTGCGCCGGCAAGGTCGCCGAGGTGCGCACCGCGGTGCTCTTCCAGAAGGGCCACTCGGTCGTGCAGTGCGACTACGTCTGGAAGCACACCGACAAGTGGATCAACTTCCCGTGGAGCGTCAAGGACCCGGTCGCCAAGCGTGCCTGGGCCGTGAAGGACGCCTGACCGCAGTGGGATGATGCTCGGCGGTGAGACGTGGCGCTGACCGGGCCCCGTCTCAGAGCAACGCTGCGCCGGCTCTCGCACGATCGCACCACCAGCCCAGCTCGGCCACGCCGTCGGCACCGTCGCCGAGCGCCTTCTCCCAGCCGAAGACGACCAGTGCACCGAGCATGCACAACGCCACCTGACGTTCGAACCAGGCCGCGGGATCCGCGCCGTGGCGGTGCAACGAGTGCTCGAACGCGGTGATCGCGTCGTCCTTCGACTGCGGCATCCGGCTCCGGTTCAACGCCAGGTACCAGGCCAGCTCGACGCACGGCGGTGCCTCGCCCGGGTACGTCCAGTCGATGAGGACGGTCCGCCCGTCGTGGCCGGTGCCGACGTTGCCGAGCTTCCAGTCGCCGTGCACGAAGCAGGTCGGTGTGGTCTGCGCCACGGCGACGAGTGGGTCGACGCAACGGCGCAGCTCGTCGACGACGGCGCGCACGTCGGTCGGTGCGCGCTCCGCGAACCGCTCCCACCCGTGGGCCGCGATCTGCGGCACCGGCTCCGGCCAGCCCCGCTCGGCCTCCACCTCCAGGCACGCCGGGTTGAACCAGTTCCACCGGCTGGCGAGGGGGAGCAACTCGCCGCGCTCGTCGCGCCAACCCATCGTGCGCGCCGAGAGCGCGGCGAGGTCGTCGAGGTAGCGCAGGTGCTGCGCGAGGTCGAGCACGTCCTCGCCCGGCGGCACCAGCTCCTCGGACAGGTCGCGCATCAGGATCGCCCCGCCCCAGCCGTTGCGCCCGAGGCCGGCGGCGACACCGACCACGCCGTGGTCGATGCGATCCGTGCACACGTCCATCAGTCCCATCGCCCAGACCTGCACCGGGTGGCAGCCGACGTCGCCGTTGAAGCGCATCGTCCAGTCGCGATCGACGTGGACGTGCTTGACGACGTGCGGTGCGCCGTCGATCACGACCCGCTCGAACAGCGAACCGGACTTCGAGTCACTGGTCAGGAACGGTCGCCGGTCGGTCGCACCGGCGAGGAGCTCGTCGAGCGAGGCGGCGACGGGTCGGGGCACGGTCGCGTTCACGGTGTCGATTCTTGCCGGGGCATCGCTCCATCCCGTCACCATCGACGCCGCGGCTTGCCGCGACCTTGCACCCGCCGACGGCCGTGACGGCGACGACGGCGCAGACGGCGCTGGCGGCGCTGGCGGCGCGGCGACCGGGATCGTCGCCGTCGTGCTGTGCCGCCGGCGTCAGGTCCGGCGCAGCACGGTCAGCGCGGCGTTGCGGCCACTCGCGCCCCAGACGCCCGCCCCGGGGAACGTCGCCGCTCCGGTGAGGTAGAGGCCCTTCACCGGGGTCTCGTAGCGCACCAGCTCGGGGTCCTTGTTGCGCAACGCGGCGAGGGGTCCGCCGGCGAAGCTCGTGGCGTGGCCGGCCGGCAGGTTGAACTCCCGCTCGTAGCGGTCGGGGGTCATCGCCCGCCACTCGCCGAGCGACTCGCTGAAGCCGGGCTCGGTCAGGCTGGCGAACTGGTCGAGCCAGCGGCGCGGCTCGCGGCTGCTCGCCCAACCGCCCCGCAGTTGGTAGGGCGTGAACAGGACCTCCATGCTGAAGACGTGCTTGCCCTCCGGAGCCAGGGTCGGGTCGGCGATCGACGGCACGTTGACCATCATCCCCGGCTGACGGAGGACCTCGCCGCGCCCCATCATCTCGTAGCCATGGTGGATGTTCGCCAGTGACGGGGCCACGACGACGGTGGAGCCGATCCTCTCGGGGTGGTCACCGAGCGCGACCAGCTTGGGCGGCGTGTCGATGATCGCGTCGAGCTTCGACTCGTAGCCCTGCTCGGCGGGCGCGGCCCGCCAGCGGCGGACGAGCGCATCCGCCTGCGATGGCGGGGACTTCAACCACGAGACGAACGTGTCGTGCGGATTGCACGCCGACACCACCGTCGGCGCGGTGATCTCCGTGCCGTCGTCGAGGCGCACCCCGCGCACCGCCGACCCTTCGCACGTGATCTCCGCCACGCGCACCGACGTGCGCACCTCGCCGCCGTGGTGCTCGAGCACGGCACGCAGCGCCACCGGCACCATTCCGCTCCCACCCACCGGCCGCCCGACGGTGCCGACGTGGCGGATGGCGTACGTCAGCGCCCCGAGCCCGGATCCGGCGAGCTCCGGTGAGATGCCCCAGACCATCGGTCCGGTCACGACCGCGGGCCCGAGCAGCGCATCGCTGGAGAAGTAGCTGCGCAGCACGTCGGCCGCGCTGCGCCGGCTCCAGCGCAGCAACGTGCCGACGCCCTTGCCGCGCTTGCCCAGGACCTTGCGCGTCAGGCCGCCCAACGACGGCGGATCGTTCGCCGCGTCGAACACGAGCCGCACCGCGGGCATCGCCGCGGCGAGGTAGCGGCGGTAGCCGTCGACCTCGTCGGGATGCGTCCGCGCCAGCCCGTCGATGGTCTGCTCGACGTCGTGGTGGCTCGTCCACGCGGGTCCGCCGTCCCAGGTCATGTTGACGGTCGACGGATCCATGTCGAGGTAGCGCAGGCCGTGGGCCGCGAGACCGAGCTCCTCGATCACCGGCGTGGTGCGGAACGTGATGTGATCGCAGTTGCAGATGTTCACCGTCGCCCCGGCGAACTGCTCGCTCGCCGCCGTCCCGCCCACGCCGGCACGCGCCTCGAGCACGACCGTGCGCAGGCCGGCCCTGGCGAGGTACGCCGCGCACACCAGCCCGTTGTGCCCCGCGCCGATCACGATCGCGTCGAAGTCCGCATCCTGCCCGCGGGTCGCCATCGGCCCATTCTGCAGGCCGCGTCCGCATCACGGGTAACCTGCTCGCGTGACTTCACACGGCCGTCACTTCGCCGACCTCAGCGGCCCGGCGGTCTCCGACCGGCTCACGGCGGACAGCATCATCCTCCAGCCACTCGGCGCGATCGAGCAGCACGGGCCCCACCTCCCGCTCGCCACCGACTCGATCGTCGCCACCGCCGTGGCCGAGGCAGCGGTCGCCGAGGTGGGCGAGGAGCTCGACCTGTGGCTGCTGCCGACCTTGCAGTTCACCAAGAGCAACGAGCACGCGTGGTCGCCGGGCACGGTGTGGCTGTCGGCCACGACGTTGCTGGCGGTCATCGACGACATCGCCCGTTGCGTCGCCACCACCCCGGCGAAGCGGCTCGTGTTCTTCAACGGCCACGGCGGCAACAGCGCACTGCTCAACGTCGCCAGCCGCGAGGCCCGCCTCAGCCACGGCCTGATGACGTTCCTCACCCATCCCGGCATGCCAGCTGACCAGGGCGGCGTCTCGCCGGCCAACGAGCTCGGGATGGGGGTCCACGGCGGCACCGACGAGACGTCGCTGATGCTGCACCTCGCTCCGCACCTCGTCGATCTCGGTCTCGCCGAACGGCGCGTGCCAGAGAAGCTGGCGCAGAACAAGCAGGTGCGCTTCGGCGGCCGGATCAGCTTCGGTTGGCTGTCGAACGACTTCTTCCCGGACGGCTACATCGGCGATCCCACCGCTGCGGACGCCGAGCTCGGCAAGCGCCTGTTCGAGGGTGCCGTGCACAACCTCTGCGACGGGTTGCGCGAGGTCGCCGTCTTCGACTTCGGTCGCTGAGCGTGGCGCAGACCGGCCGCGCCGCGGCGGACCTGCGCGTCGACGGGAGTCGGCTGTGGGAACGCATCGAGGCGCTCGGCGAGATCGGTCAGGTGCTCGGCCCGAACGGCGAGCGCGGGTGCGCGCGGCTGGCGCTCACCGACGCCGACCGGGACGGCCGGGATCTGGTCGTGTCGTGGATGCTCGACCTCGGGCTGCAGGTGACGGTCGACGCGATCGGCAACGTGGTCGGCACGCGGCCGGGCTCCGATCCGCAGGCGGCGCCGGTGATGACCGGCTCGCACATCGACACCGTGCGCACCGGCGGGCGCTTCGACGGCAACCTCGGCGTGCTCGCCGGGTTGGAGGTGATCGAGACGCTGGAGCAGCACGGCATCACCACCCTCCGGCCGATCGCGGTCGGGTTCTTCACCGACGAGGAGGGCGCCCGGTTCGCGCCGGACATGCTCGGCTCGCTCGTCTACGTCGGCGGCCTGGCGGTGGAGGAAGCGCTCGACATCGTGGCGGTCGACGACGGGGCGACGGTCGGCGAGGAGCTGGCCCGCATCGGCTACGCCGGGTCGACCCCGTGCCCGGCGGCGGTCGTGCCGCACGCGTTCGTCGAGCTGCACATCGAGCAGGGCCCGGTGCTCGAGGACGAGGGCATCGCGATCGGCGTGGTCACCGGGGTGCAGGGGATCTCGTGGACGGAGCTGACGATCGTCGGCCAGTCGGCGCACGCCGGCACCACGCCGATGGGCATGCGCCATGACCCTGGGTATGCCGCGGCGGCGATCATCGTCGCCGCGCGGGAGCTGGCGCTGCGCTTCGGCGCGGGGCAGGTCGCGACGGTCGGCCGCTGCGAGTTCACCCCGGACCTCGTCAACGTCGTGCCGTCCGAGGTGCTGCTCACGCTGGACCTGCGCAACTCCGACGACGCCGTCCTGCAACGCGCCGAGGTCGAGCTGCGCGGGATCTGCAACGACGTCGCCGCGGCGGAGGGCGTGACGCTCGGACGGCGCACGCTCGCCAGGTTCGAGCCGGTCGAGTTCGACGCGGGGATGATCGAGCTCGTCGAGTCCACCGCGGCGCAGCTCGGCCTCTCGTCGCGCCGGATGCCGTCGGGCGCCGGCCACGACGCGCAGATGCTGTCGCGCGTCTGCCCGACGTCGATGATCTTCGTGCCCAGCGTCGGCGGGCTCTCCCACAACATCGCCGAGCTCACCGAGCGCGCCGACATCGAAGCCGGCGCCAACGTCCTCCTCCACACCCTCCTCGCCACCGCCACCACCCCCTAGACGAACAGCTCGGCTGGGGTCGTGTCTGTGGTGAGTCGTGGCCAGTCGTGGCGGGGTGGGCGCGGGTTGTGCCGGTTGTGGCGCAGTGCGCGCCCACGTTGTCGGGTAAGGGCGGGGTGGGCGCGGGTTGTGCCGGTTGTGGCGCAGTGCGCGCCCACGTTCCTGTCGTGGCGGTGAGGGTGGGCGCGCCGTGGGCCACGGGTGGCGCATGCCGCGCCCACCCTTGCCGTTGCGGACTGGTGGAGGTACGGTCCACCGCGACTTCCCCCACTCGATGCACGTGCTCGTGGAGGAGGCCGCCATGGCGGATACCAATCACAACGATCCCCGACGGCCGGCCGCGCGGCGCTGGCGTCAGCGTCTCGACGACCATCTGGGCACCCATCACGGTGTGATCGCCGTCGGTCAAGCAGTCGCGCTCGGTGCGCCGCGACGCACGCTGTACAACGACGTCGAACGGGGCCGCCTGTCGTTGGTGATGCCGGGAGTGCTGTGCAGCGCCCAGTGGCCGCTGGGACGTGAACAGCGGATGGTCGCCGCGTGCGCACGCAACGCCGACGTCGCGGTTGCGTTCACCACCGCGGCCCAGCTCTGGGGCTTCCGTCGTCTGCCGCGCGACCTCGTGATCCACCTGCTCGTGAGACACGGGTGCTCACCGGAGATGGACAACGTGGTCGTTCATCGATGCCGTCGGGTCGACGAGGTGGACATCAGCACCCGCGAGGATGGCATCCGCCTGACCAGTCCTCCACGGACGCTGTTCGACTGCGCCGACCTCCTCGGTTTCGAGGCCGCGTGCTCGGTGCTCGAACAGGTCATCGACACCGGTCGGGGCACGTTCGAGACGCACCTCGACACGTGGGTCCGCTGGCCAGACCGCGTCGGCCCGGCACTCGCACGATGGCGCGGGTCGTTGCCTCGCGACCGGCGTGGCGCGAGGCGCTGCAGTCGGACCTGGAATCCCGAGTCGTCGACGAGATCCGCGCCCAGCTCCTCCCGGCGCCCGAAGCACAATGGCCCTTGCAACTCGGCGACGGCCGCCACGTGCGCCTCGACTTCGCGTGGCCGGAACACCGGGTCGCGCTCGAGGTCGACCATCCCTTCTGGCACGCCGGCGCAGCCGAGTCGCATCGTGACCGCGGTCGCGACCGCCTGTTGATGACCATGGGTTGGATCGTGCCGCGCATCACCAGCGTCGATGTCGCCACTGGGCTCGCCGCCTCGATCGCCGACGTCGGTGTGATCCTCGCCGCCCGTTCGTTGGCGGCGTGAGCCGGGCGGGTGGGCGCGTCGTGTGCCGGTTGTGGCGCAGCTCGCGCCCATCTGCCCAGTCCGGGCGGTGCGCTCGACGTTGCCGAGCCAGGTGGGCGCGGTGTGAGCCACATCTGGCGCAAGTCGCGCCCACCTGGCTGGGTCGGCGGACGGTGGGCTCGAGTGCACCACACGTCGCGATCGACTCGGGGCGACTCGGGTCGGGGCGATTCGGGGCGATTCGGGGCGACTCGGGTCGGGGCGACTCGGGCGAGGCGCGGCGAGGGGGCACCGGCCGGGTAGGCCGGCGCCCCCTCGGGCGCACCGCGATGTGGGTGGTGCCTGGCCTACAGGTGGATGGAGGAGTCCAGGAACTGGTTGGTGAAGACGTCCGCTGGGGTCAGCCCGGCCTTCGGCGCGCTATCGAGTGCCGTGTAGACGGGCGTTGCCTTGGAGATCAGGTCGGCGACGCGGGCCTCGTCGAACTTGCCCATCACACCATCGGCCCCGTTGGCCACGAGGCCGTCCTTGAGCATCGTCGCCACGGCGTAGTCAGCCGTGCCCTGCGAGTACACCCAGCCGTTGTTGAACTGGCCGACCGCGTCGAGGATGGTCTTGTTGGTGTTCGTCGGGTCCTTCACGTAGTCGATGGTCGACTGCTGGATGATCGGCACGATCTTCTTCAGGCAATCCGCGTACTTGGTGATGTTGGCCGGCTTCGTCGCGATCGACTCGGCGTAGTTGTTCCAGCCGGCGTCGTTGATGTACTGGTACGCGACCGGCTTCATCCAGTTCGGCACCTCGTGCTCGTAGATGTACGGCTCGGCCGAGCCGAAGCCCTGCTGGGCCGACTTGCCCTCGTCGGCGACGAACAGGGTCGGCGTGCCGTCGTAGGAACCGTCGACCTGGTCCTTGGAGACGATCCCGCTCGTGGTGAAGTAGTCCATGTACGCGCCGCTGCTGAAGTAGCGGATCTTGACCTTGGCCTTGCCGAGATCGGCGATGGTCTTCACCGTGGGGTACGTCGCCGGATCCCACATGATCATCTGCGGGTTCTTGTTGAAGCCCGACTCGATCGCCACCGTGGGGAACTTGGCGGAGTTCTGGATCCCCTCGTCCGTGTACACGAACCCCAGCAGGATGCTGTCGTCGGCGTACATCTGCGAGGTCACCGTCTGGTAGCCGATCGCCGGGCCGCCGGAGCGGACCTGGATCTTCACGCCGGTGTCCTTGCCACTGGCCATCAGCGGGCCGGTGACGGTGAACTTGGCCTTGTCCACCGTGTAACCGGCGCCGACCATCTGGTACAGGAAGCCGTGCTCGGCCTCCGGGTTCCAGTCGGTCTGGATGCTGACGGTGGCCGGGCAGACCGAGGACAGATCGACATCGGCGGCGGCCGGCGCGGCCGTGGTCGCCGCTCCAGCCGTGGTCGCCGCTCCAGCCGTGGTCGCCGCTCCGGCGGTGGTCGGTGCGGCGGTGGTCGGTGCGGCGGTGTCCGACGACGACTTCTTGTCGCTCCCGCAGGCGCCGAGGACGAGTGCCGCCAGCAGGGGGGCGACGATGAGCGCCTTGCTCCGTCGAATGTGCATTCAAAACTCCTTTGGGTGGGTGTTCACGCTAGATCGCGAGGCACGACGCCTCTGGGTGGGTGGAGAACTGGGTCCGCGAGGTGTCTCAGCGGGTGCTGCGGCCGGACTCGTGCCAGTGGCCGACGACGACCTTGGAGAGCAGACCGAACAGCAGGAAGACGATGATGCCGAGCCCGGCGGCCAGGATCAGGCAACCGAACACCTGCGGGTAGATGCCCTTCTGGCGGTAGCTCTCGAGCACGATGCCGATGCCCGGCTTGCTGCCGGCACGGAAGAACTGCTCGCCGACCACGGCGCCGATCACCGACAGGCCGGCGGAGATGCGGAAGCCGGTGAAGATGTTCGGCATCGCCGCGGGGAGCTGCAGCTTGACCAGGCGGGTGAAGCGGTTCGCGCCGCGCAGCGTGAACAGATCGTGTTGGCCGCGATCTGCGGATTGCAAGCCGAACAGGGTGTTCGTGACGATCGGGAAGATCGAGATGAGCACGCAGACCAGGATCCGCGGGATCAGCCCCCCGCCGAACATCGAATAGATCACCGGGACGATCGCCAGGATCGGGATCGCCTGGATCGCGACGAGGTAGGGGTAGATCGAGTTCTCCACCGCGCGGGCCTGGGCCATGATGATCGCCAGGATCATGCCGACGACGATCGTGATGGCCAAGCCGATCAGGGCGATGTAGGCGGTCCACTTGATCCCGTTGAACAGCGCGGCGCGGGCCCTCGGTTCGACGAACGAGTCGTTGATCACCGTCTCGGGGGCGGGGATGAGGAACCCGGGCCGGTTGAACAGGGTGCGCATCCCGTCGGTGTGCATCCAGTGCCAGACGGCGACGAAGACGACGAACACCAGGACTGGCCCGAGCACCCTGCTCCACGCCAACCGCCTCCTGCGCTTGCGGTCCGGCGCGACACCGAACTGGTCGACCGCGGCGTCCGGGGGCGTGAGCGACATGCCCAGATCTGTGCCCACGCCGGCGCTGTTGATGATGGTCACGAGTGCGCTCCACGCAACGCGTGCGACACCTCGCCGCACAGCTCGGCAAAGGCCGGCTCGAACCGCAGCTCGGGTGCTCGCGGGTAGTCGAACGGCACCCTGTAGTCGCCGACGATGTGACCCGGTCGGGCGCTCATCACGAGCACGCGGGTCGAGAGGAACACGGCCTCGGTGATCGAGTGGGTGATGAACAACCCGGCGAACCCCTTGCGCTGGAACAACGAGATGACCTCGTCGTTCAGTCGTTCGCGGGTGATCTCGTCGACAGCGCCGAACGGCTCGTCGAACAGGAACACGCTCGGCTCGAGGACGAGCGAACGGGCGAGCGAGGCGCGCATCTTCATCCCGCCGGAGAGCTGCTTGGGGTACTGGCGCTCGGCCCCGCGCAGGCCGACCAGGTCGATCGCATCGCCTGCCCGGCGGGCACGTTCACGGCGGGGGACGCCCTCCAGCTCGGCGAGCAGCTCGACGTTGCGTTGCACGGTGCGCCATTGCAGCAGCGTCGCGTCCTGGAACACGTAGCCGAGGCTGGAGCGGTCGACCTCGACGCTGCCCGTGGTCGCGTCGTTGAGCCCGGAGGCGATCCGCAGCAGGGTGCTCTTGCCGCAGCCGGACGGTCCGACGACGGTGACGAACTCGCCCGGACGGACGTCGAAGGTCGTCTCGCTGAGCGCGTGCGTTCCGTCGGGGAAGACCATCGACACGTCGACGAAGCGCAGCGCAGGTGGTTGCGGGCTGGTGCCGTGGGCGCCGCTCGACGCCGTCCGCGACGTGGCCGTGCTCGTCGCCGGCGACGTCGCCGCGGTGGACGTCTCGGTCATCGCGAACCTCCGATGTTGCTCAATGCATGACCATCCCGCCGGACACGTTCATCGCTTGGCCGGTGCAGTACGAGGCTTCGTCGGAGGCGAGGAACAGCGCCATGTTGGCGACGTCGCTGGTCTCGGCGAGTCGCCCGAGGGGCGACCTCGACGACCACGCGGCCACCATCTCCGGCGTGCGCGTGGCCGCGCCCATCTCGGTGAGCACGTAGCCGGGGCAGATGCAGTTGACCCGGATCTGGTGGGCGCCGAGCTCCATCGCGGCGACGCGGGTGAGCGCGATGACGGCGGCCTTCGAGGCGGCGTAGTGGGCCTGGTTCGGCGAGCCGAGCTTGCCGCCCA
>JAODBQ010000393.1 GCA_025464045.1 Ilumatobacteraceae bacterium | reverse complement strand
GGCGGTTGCGGCACGGCTCACTTCCTCCACGTATGGGCCTCACGGGACCCATTTCCCGTGTGGGGCAGATGATACGGAACGGCGGACCAGTCGGCTGGTCTCAGGCGACGCGTCTCAGATGACGCCGGTGGCTGCGAGCTCGGCGATCTCCCCGCCGCTGTAGCCGAGCGCGTCGAGGACGTCGAACGTGTGCTCGCCGAGGGCGGGTGGCATGGTCGGATGCACGGCGGGGGTGTCGCTGAACGCCACCGGGACCCGTACCATCCGCGCGTCACCGACGTCGGAGAGGTAGCCGTTCTCCCACGAGTCGGGGTCGGCGATGATCTCGGCGTGGTCGCGCACGGGCGCGTAGCGGATGCCCGCGGCGCGCAGCACGGTGATCCACTCCGCCGTGGTCTTCGTCCGGAAGACGTCGTTGAGGACCGGGAACAACTCGGCCTTGTCGGCTTCGAAGTAGAGCAGCTTGCCGAGCTGCTCCTCGAGCTCCGGGTGGCCGATCGCCGCGAAGAACTGCGGTCGCTGCGGCGAGGGCACGCCGACGACGGCGATGTGCCCGTCCGCAGTCGGGAAGATCGCGTAGATCCCCGGCACGAGCGGGTGGCCCTGCGCCGACGGACCGGCGGGGACGCCCGAGAACAGGCAGGCGCTGATCTCGGGCGCCTGCGCCCACATCATCCCGCCGACGAGCGAGGTCTCGATGAGCTGACCCCGCCCCGTCCGCTCACGGGCGTAGAGGGCGGCGAGCGCGCCGCCGACGATGTTCTGCGAGCCGATGTGGTCGGCGATCGTGGCCCCGACGGGTGACGGGGAGACGCCGGCGCCACCGGTCGTGCTGATCAGGCCGCCGGCAGCCTGGCCGCCCAGGTCGGCGCCCTCGCGCACGGCACTGACGCCCTTCGAGCCGTACGCCGAACCCATCGCATAGATCACCCGTGGGTTGCGCGCGGCGGCGGCCGCGTAGCCGACGCCCCACGCGTCCATGGTGCCCGGCTTGAAGTTGCTGATGACGATGTCGGCCCACTCGACGAGGCGCAGGAACACGTCGACGCCCGCCGGACGGCGCAGATCGACCGTCACGCTGCGCTTGCTGCGGTTGCAGGCGAAGAAGTGCGGCGTGCGCGGGTCGGTCGCCGTCATCGGCAGCCAGCGCGAGCTGTCACCGATCTGGGGCAGCTCGACCTTGATCACGTCGGCACCCCACTCGGCGAGGGTGGCGGCGGCCTGGGGCCCCTGCACGAGCAGGCCGCACTCGACGACCTTGATCCCTTCCAGCGGTCCCATGCTCGCTCCTCCCGATCGACGTTCGATGATCACCGATCGACCGGCCGACAGTAACGACTCCCGGGTTCGAGATCCGCCACCCGCCACCTCCTGGCTTGCTACGGTGGGCCACTTCCGCCCCCGTCTTCGGCCGTTCGGCTTCGAAGAGGGGCTTGGCGTTGCGTCCCGTCACCGGTAGCATTGCTCCTCGGCCCAGTTGAGCTTGCGCGTGTCCCGGCACCGTTCCCTCGTCCGGCCGTGCCACAGTTCACCGTTCGAGGAGGCCCCCGCTGCCCAAGCCGAAAGACGACGCCATCGTGCTCGAAGGCACGATCCTCGAGTCCCTGCCCAACGCCATGTTCCGGGTGGAGCTCGAGAACAGCCACAAGGTGTTGGCGCACATTTCCGGGAAGATGCGGATGAACTACATCCGGATCCTCCCTGGCGACAAGGTGCAAGTGGAGCTCACCCCCTACGACCTCACCCGAGGTCGCATCACGTACCGGTACAAGTAAGTCGTACACGAAGCCGTCACAAAGGCAGCAGGGTCACCATGAAGGTTCGTCCAAGTGTCAAGAGAATCTGCGAGAAGTGCAAGATCATCCGTCGCCACGGCAGTGTGCGCGTGATCTGCGACAACCCGCGTCACAAGCAGCGGCAAGGCTGAGACGTGATATCGAGAGAGGTCAACACCTGATGGCACGCATCTCCGGCGTCGACATCCCCCGCGAGAAGCGGTTGGAGATCGCGCTCACCTACATCTACGGGATCGGCAAGCCGACGGCCCAAAAGATCTGCGCCGACACAGGGCTCGACCCCAACGAGCGGGTCCGCAACCTGACCGAGGACGAGGTCAACAAGATCCGCGTGTGGGTGGAGGAGACGGGCCAGGTCGTCGAGGGTGACCTGCGCCGCAACGTCGCCCAGGACATCAAGCGCAAGATCGAGATCGGCTGCTACCAGGGCGTGCGCCACCGCAAGGGCCTGCCCGTGCACGGCCAGCGCACCCACACCAACGCTCGCACCCGCAAGGGCCCGAAGAAGACCGTCGCGAACAAGAAGAAGGCTGTGAGGAAGTAATGGCGAAGCCGAAGCCGGGCGGACGCCGCCCCCGCAAGCGAGAGCGCAAGAACGTCACCAACGGGATCGTGCACATCAAGAGCTCGTTCAACAACACGATCGTCTCGATCACCGATACCGAGGGCAACGTCATCTCCTGGGCCTCGTCGGGCGGTGTGGGCTTCAAGGGCTCGCGCAAGAGCACCCCGTTCGCCGCGCAGATGGCCGCCGAGAAGGCGGCTCGCGCCGCGATGGAGCACGGCCTCCGCCGTGTCGAGGTGCAGGTGAAGGGTCCGGGTTCCGGGCGCGACACCGCCGTGCGCAGCATCCAGAGCACCGGCATCGAAGTCTCGTCAATCAAGGACGTCACCCCCGTCCCCCACAACGGCTGCCGTCAGCCCAAGCGTCGCAGGACCTGATCCCATGGCTCGTTACACCGGCCCGAAGGTGCGCATCTCGCGTCGCCTGGGCACCAACATCTTCGAGAACGAGAAGGGCCGCAAGGCGCTCGAGCGCCGCCCCTTCCCGCCTGGTCAGCACGGCCGCACCCGCCGTCGCAACGCCGGCAGCGAGTACCTCGCCCAGCTGCAGGAGAAGCAGAAGGCGAAGTACATCTACGGCGTCCTCGAGCGCCAGTTCCGCAACACCTACGAAGAGGCCGTGCGCCTCGCCGGTCCCACGGGCGAGAACCTGCTGCGCCTCCTCGAGCAGCGCCTCGACAACGTCGTGTACCGCGCCGGTTGGGCGAGCACCCGTCCGCAGGCCCGTCAGTTCGTCAACCACGGCCTGATCCAGGTCGACGGCAAGCGGGTCGACATCGCCAGCTATCGCGTCCGCAAGGGCGAGGTCATCAAGCTCGGCCCACGGTCGCAGCAGATGATCGTCATCCAGCACAACATCGACACCCTCGACCGCCAGGTCGTCGGGTGGCTCGAAGTTGGCGACGGCGGCAAGCAGGTCACCGTTCGCGACCTGCCCCAGCGCGACCACATCGACGTTCCTGTGCGCGAATCGCTCATCGTCGAGCTCTACTCCAAGTAACGCCTGCACCCGAACGACTGCACTTCACCCCGCACCAGAGGCTCCATTACATGCTCGTCATCCAGCGCCCCATCGTCGAAGCTCTCGGCGAGGACCACGCCACCCGCCAGCGGTTCGCCATCGGTCCGCTCGAGCCCGGCTTCGGCCACACCATCGGCAACTCCCTGCGCCGCACCCTGCTCTCCAGCATCCCTGGCGCCGCCATCACCGCGGTCCGCTTCGACGATGCGCTGCACGAGTTCGACACCATCCAGGGGATCTCCGAGGACGTCACCGACATCGTCTTGAACATCAAGGACGTCGTCCTCACCTCGACCAGCGACGAGGAGGTCATCCTCCGGCTGGACGTCCGCGGTCCCGCCGACATCACCGCCGGCGACATCAAGTGCCCGAGCGACATCGAGATCCTGAACAAGGACCTCCACATCGCCAGCCTCAACGCCAAGGGCCGCCTCGCCGTCGACCTCACCGTCGGGCGCGGACGTGGCTACCTGTCGAGCGACCGGGACACGCAGACCCGCACGATCGGCGTCGTGCCGATCGACGCGATCTTCTCGCCGGTGCGCCGGGTGATGTTCGAGATCGAGCCGACCCGCGTCGAGCAGAGCACGAACTACGAGCGGCTGATCATCGACATCGAGACCGATGGTTCGATCACCCCACGCGAGGCGCTCGCCTCGGCCGGGGCGACGCTGCGCTCGCTCGTCGACCTGGTTGCCAACCTGTCTGACGAGCCCCAGGGCCTCGAGCTCGGCGAAGTCGCCAGCACAGCCGCGACCTCGCCGGACCTCGACCTCGCGATCGAGGAGCTGGACCTGTCCGAGCGCCCGCGCAACTGCCTCAAGCGTGCCCAGATCAACACCGTCGGCGAGCTCCTCACCAAGACCGAGGACGACCTCCTGAACATCACCAACTTCGGCCAGAAGAGCTTGGACGAGGTCAAGCAGAAGCTCGACGAGCGCGGCTTGACGCTGCGCGGCTGACGGCCACGTACCGAACCGCGCCCCCCGCAACGACGCAGCCCAGAACGACGCAGTAGAGAACGACGCAGAGGAACAGACGATGCCCGCAACACCGCGCCGAGCCCGCAACTTCGGCGGCAGCTCCCAGCACCAGAAGCTGATGATGGCCAACTTGACCGCGTCGTTGATCGCCGCCGAGGCGATCGTCACGACGGAGGCCAAGGCCAAGGCGCTCCGGCCGATCGCCGAGAAGCTCATCACCAAGGCCAAGAAGGCCCAGGACGAGGAGAGCCCGATGCGCGTGCACCGGATCCGCCAGATCCAGGGCTACCTCGGCGACAAGGAGATGACGCACAAGCTCGTCGCCGAGGTGGCGCCACGCTACGTCGACCGCAACGGCGGCTACCTGCGCATCCTCAAGCTCGGCCCGCGCCAGGGCGACAACGCCCAGATGGCGCGCATCGAGCTCGTCTGACGGCTGGTCCGAGCGGCTGGTCCGAGCCGCTCGTCTGAATCCGCTGCCTCAACCCACTGGCTGTACCCCGCGTCGGCGTCAGCCGGCGTGCCGCCGCTGAAGGGGTTTCGCCAGCACGTGCGCTCATCGTGCGTCCACCTGCGCGTCACCTAGTCTCTCGGCGGCCGTCACCGACCATCGAGAGAGAGCTGTGCGATTCCGACTGATCCCCCGCGACGAAGGCTTCTATCCGCTGTTCGAGCGGCAGGCCGAGACAGCGGCATCGACCGCCATCCAACTCGAGAAGCTGATGACGTCGCTGCCGGTGGTGGCCGAGCGGGTGCAGACGATCATCGCCGCCGAACGTGCGGGCGACGAGGTGATGCGCGCGGTGCGCAGCCGGCTGGAGACGTCGATCGTCACCCCGTTCGACCGTGAGGACATCCAGTCCCTCGCCAACTCGCTCGACGACGTGCTCGACGAGATGCGTGCCGCCGCCGACTCGGCGCTGCAGCACCACCTCGCCACCGAGCTGCCGGGCGTGCTGGAGCAGGTCGCGCTGCTGCGCCGGATCGCCGAGACGAACGTCGAGCTCGTCGGCAAGCTGCGCACGCTCGACGATCTGACCGTCCACCTC
>JAODBQ010000378.1 GCA_025464045.1 Ilumatobacteraceae bacterium | reverse complement strand
GGTCGACGCTGCCACGACGATCTGGGACGTCGACGAGGCCCGCAGCGAGCTCGACTGGCTGCACCCCCCGAGGACGAGCGCGACGCCGCCGGCGAGCGCAGCGGCGCTGGCGGCGATGCGCAGGCGGTGGACCATCACGACGAGTCTGACAGGCTGCTGAGGTGCTCGAGGGTGCGTGACGCCGAGTCGCTGCCCGAACGGATGCATGCCGGGATGCCGATGCCGTGGTAGCTCGCCCCGGCGAGGGCGATGCCCGGCGGCAGCGCGGCCTGCGCGCCGGCGACGAGCTCGGCATGGTGCGGTCGGTACTGCGGGAAGGCGCCGGGGAACCGGCTGATGCGCACGTCGATCGGCTGCAGCTCGATGCCGAGGTGCCGGCCGACGTCGTCAACGGCACCGGCGAGGAGCTGATCGTCGCCGAGGTGGAGCACCGGCAACCCGTCGCGACCCAACGAGACCCGCAGGACCACCTTGCCCGGCAGGTCCCAGTGCGCCCACTTCTGCGAACCGAACGACGCGGCGGTGACCAGCCGCTGGCGCGGCTTGGGCACCAGGTAGCCGCTGCGGCCGGCGAGCCGAGCCGGCCAGTCTGCGGCGTCGACGGAGAGGGTCAGCAGGGCGACGTCCGCGGTCGGGATGCGGGCGAGCCGGGCGGCGGCGTCCGCGGCGAGCGATCCGAGCAGGCGTACGGCCGCGGGTGCCGGACAGGCGAGGATCACCGCGTCGGCGCGGACGTCGTCCACGCACCAACCGGCTCCGTCGACCGACACCGCGGTGACCGGCGCGCCGGTGCGGATCGTGCCGCCCGCGGCCTCGACCGCCGCGTCGGCGGCGTCGACGAGCGCGCCGACGCCGCCGCTCGGCGCGTAGAACACGGGCCCGTTCGGCGCCGGCGGTCGGTGGCGGGCGCCGAGCAGCACGCTGCGCGAGCGCGTCGCCAGCTCGGCGATCTGCGGGACGGCCGCGAGGCTGAACCGGTCGGTGTCGGCGGCGTAGATGCTCCCGACCAGCGGATCGACGAGCCGGTGGTGGACCTCCGCACCGAAGCGGGAACGCACGTAGCCGCCGAGCGAGTCCGGCTCGAGCGAGGTCCTCCGGCGCAACGGCTCCGTGGCGGCGCGGACCTTGCCGGACCAGGTGAGCAGCCGGGTGCGCGCGAGGCCGAGCATCCCCGTCGGCATCCCCAGCAGCAGCCCCTCCGGGATGTCGTGCAACTCGTCCCACCACACCGCGGCGCGTCCGCTCTGCGGTGAGACCAGCTCGGGGCGCAGACCGAGCCGGTCGGCGAACCCGGCAGCCCACGGGACGCGGGCGAGGAACGCATCGGCGCCCTCGTCCACCGCGGCCAGCTCGGCAAAGGGTGAGGTGCGGATCTTGCCGCCGAGGCGGGTGTCCGATTCGAGCACCGTGACCCGCGGCGGATCGGGCGCCGAGAGCAGCGCGACGGCTGCCGCCAACCCGGCGATGCCGCCACCGACGACGACGACGTGGCGATCGGCGATGGTGCGACGATCGGCCACGTCGTCGGCGCCGGTGCTCGTCACGGGACGAACCGAGCTCGACGTGTCATCCGAGCTCGAAGATCCGTCGGGCCAGCGCGGCCATCACCGCGGGATCGTCGTTGACGCACGTCGTGCGATCGAAGCGCAGACCCTGCGACGCGGCTCGGGCCGCCGCCTCGATGTCGAGGTCGTACAGCACCTCGAGGTGGTCGGCGACGAACCCCACCGCACTGACCAGCACACCCTCGGTGTCGTCGTCGGCGGCGAGCTCGTCGATCACCTGCAGGACGTCCGGCCCCAGCCACGGTTCGGGTGTGCGCCCGGCGCTCTGCCACGCAACGTCCCACTGGCCCGCGTCGAGGCCGACCTGCGCGGCCACCGCCTCGGCCGTGGCGCGCAGCTCGTCCGGGTACGGGTCGCCGGAGGCGAGGATCCGCTGCGGCAGGGAGTGCGCGGTGAACAGCACCTTCGTGTTCGCCGGCATCTTCGCCAGCCGCGGCGCGAGGTCGGCCGCGACGAAGTCGACGAACGCCGGCTCGGTGCCCCATCGCTCGACGCCGTCGACGCTGATCCCGTGCGGCTCGGCGCCGGCGCGCAACCGTCCGAGGTACTCGCCGACCGAGAACGCCGAGTAGTGCGGGGCGAGCACCAGCCCGATCATCCGCGCGCAGCCACCCGCGGCCAGCTGCTCCACCGCCGTCTCGATCTTCGGTGCCGCGTGCTTGAGCCCGAGCACGACCTCGTAGCGGCCGGGCGCGTCGGCGTCGAGCGCGTCGTGCAGCGCCGCGCGCTGGGCCTCGGTGCGCGCCGCGAGCGGCGAGATCCCGCCGATCGCGGCGTACCGGTGGGTGAGGTCGGCAAGTTGCTCGTCGGTCGGCGGGCGGCCGCGGCGGATGTCGGTGTAGTACGGCAGGATCTCGTCGGGCGTGCGCGGCGTGCCGTACGCCATCGCGACGACGCCGATGCGGTCGTTCACGGGGTCGACGCCGTCATGGTGTGGACGAGATCGACGATCGCCGCGAGGACGTCGGGGTCGGTGTTCGGCTGCACGCCGTGGCCGAGGTTGAAGATGTGGCCGGGATGCGCGCCGTTGTCGGCGAGCACGGCGCGCGTGCCGGCGCTCGCGACCTCCGTGCCGGCGAGCACCAGCGCGGGGTCGAGGTTGCCCTGCACGATGAGATCGCTGCCCATCCGGTGCCGCGCGGCCGCGATCGGTGTCCGCCAGTCCAGTCCGAGCACGGACGGGCCGGCCGCGACCATCGACTCGAGCAGGTGGTCGCAGCCGATGCCGAAGTGGATCCCGGGGGCGTGCGGATGCCGCGCCGCGACACCTTCGAAGACGGCCGTCGAGTAGGGCAGCACGAACCGGTCGTAGTCGGCGCGCGACAGCGCGCCGGCCCACGAGTCGAACAGCTGGAACGCCTTGGCGCCGTGGTCGAGCTGGCCGCTGATCGACTCCACGGCGTGCTGGCCGAGCCGGCGCATCACCGAGTCCCACAGCTCCGGCTGGCGGTGCATCATCTGCTTGGTGTGCTCGTAGGTCCGGCTCGGGCGCCCCTCGATGAGGTAGCTGCCGACCGTGAACGGCGCGCCGGCGAACGCGAGGAGCGGCACCGTCACCGGGAGCTCCCGCGCGAGGAGGGCGACGGTCTCCAGCACGTAGGGGGTGTGCCCCGCCGCGTCGAGCTCGGGCAGCCGGTCGAGGTCGGCGACCGTGCGCAGCGGCTCGGCGCACACCGGGCCGGTGCCGGGGGCGATGTCGATGCCGAACCCGACGGCGTGCGCGGGCACGACGATGTCGCTGAACAGCACCGCGGCGTCGACGCCGTAGCGCCGCACGGGTTGGAGCGTGATCTCGGCGGCGATGTCAGGTCGCTTGATCGCGTCGAGGATGCTGCCCTCGCCACGCATCGCCCGGTACTCCGGGAGGCTGCGGCCGGCCTGGCGCATGAACCACACCGGCGTGTGCGGCGCCGGCCGCCCAGCTGCCGCCTCCAGGAACGGCACCGCGTCCGGACGCATCGTCCGTGTGAGGCGCGTCGGACCGGTCGTGCCGGAGGAAGCCGCGGCGATCATGCGAGTGGGCACGCTATCGGCGCCCCCGCCCCTCGGCCGCTGCCCACAGGCCGGAGCCGGCCGGTCACCCGTGCAGGGTCGCGTTCGGGCGCAGGTTCGACGGCCGATCTCGGCCGCTAGAGTTGTGCGGCCCATGACGCAGCAGCACCCCGATCTGGAAGCCGAGCAGCAGCGCATCGACTTCGCGTACGAGTGTCTCGAACGCAGCCGCGACGACGCGTGGCGGATGCGCAACCTGCACGAGGGCACGCTGGGCGGCACGTTCCAGGCGCGGTACGAGCGCGACGTGTTCGACGAGGCCGTCGTCAACCGCCTCACGCAGCTCGACCTCGGCGACGCAGCCCTCGTCTTCGGGCGGATCGATCGGTACACGGAGAGCCCCGACACGGTGGAGAGCTTCCACATCGGGCGCCTCGCGGTGGCCGATCAGCAGAGCGATCCGGTGGTCGTCGACTGGCGGGCACCCGTCGCCGAGCCGTTCTACCGCGCCACCGGGCGAGACACGATGGGCCTCGCCCGTCGCCGCCACTTCGCGGTGCACGGTCGCAAGCTGCTCGGGATCGAGGACGAGCTGTTCGGCGAGGGGCACCTCGGCGTCGGCACCGAGGACGAGAGCGTCGTCGGTCACCAGCACGGCGGGGATCCGTCCACCAACGGCGACGGCCGCGTCACCGGGAACGGCCAGCCCGGTGCTGGTCTGCGCGGCTACTCCACCCTGCTCGCGGCGCTCGCCCGTGGCCGCACCGGCCAGCTCGGTGACATCGTCGCCACGATCCAGGCCGAGCAGGACGAGATCATCCGCAGCCCGCAGCCCGGTGTGCTCGTCGTCCAAGGCGGTCCGGGTACCGGCAAGACCGTGGTGGCCCTGCACCGCGCCGCGTACCTGCTCTACACCTACCGGTTCCCGCTGGAGGACCAGGGCGTGCTCGTCATCGGGCCCAACCGGGTCTTCCTGCGCTACATCGACCGCGTGCTGCCCTCGCTCGGCGAGGCCGGGGTCGAGCAGGTCGTGCTCGCCGACCTGGTGCCCGACGTCGACTGGGCGCGCTACGCGATCGATCCAGTGGATCCACCGCTCGCGGCCACGACGAAGGGCGACATCCGCATGGCCCGGGTCATCGACCAGGCCGTCGCCGACCGCGAGCGTGCGCTGCGCGAGGACCTCGTCGTCCCGTTCCGCACCGGCTACCTGCGGATGCGCGCCGAAGAGAGCGTGCGCATCGTGCGCGGCGCCCAACGCCGGTTCCGCCGGCACAACGCGGCGCGTCGTCACGTCGAGAGCGAGCTGTGGGGTGCGCTCGCCGCGTCGTGGCGGGAGCCGGTCACCGTCGCCGAGGTGCGTGACGCGGTACGCACGTTGCCCGACATCCGCGCCGCGCTCGAGCGGATGTGGCCCGTGCTCACCCCGGCGCAGCTGCTCCACGACCTGTTCGGGAGCAAGGCGCTGCTCAAGCTCGCCGCGCACCGCCACCTCGACGAGCGGGAGTACCTCGCCCTGCACCGCCCCCGCCACGACGACGTCGCCGACGTGCGCTGGACGGACAACGACGTCGCACTGCTCGACGAGGCCCGCAGCTACCTCGGCCCGCGGCCCACGAGGAGCACGGTCGGCTCCGGCAGGGCCGACGAGGCCGACGAGATCCGCACCTACGGCCACATCGTCATCGACGAGGTGCAGGACCTCACCCCGATGCAGCTGCGGATGGTCTCGCGCCGCTCGCTGAACGGCAGCATGACCGTCGTCGGCGACATCGCCCAGGCAACCGGTGCCCTCGCCCCGAACGACTGGGACGACGTGCTCCGGCACCTGCCCGACCAGAAGCCGTCACGGGTGATCGGGCTGAGCGTCGGCTACCGCATCCCCGAGCAGATCATGGCCCTCGCCAACCGGGTGATGATGGCCGCCACCCCGTCGCTGCGCGCGCCGACGAGCGTGCGCAGCGGCGACGAGCACCCGGAGTTCGTGTCGGTTCCCGACGGCCGGCTGCTCGATGCGGTCGTCGCCGCCACGCGGGACATGGAGGCGGAGATCGGCGACGGCAACATCGCCGTCGTCGTGCCCGACTCGATGTTCGACCGCGTCTCCGACGTGCTCGCCGCCGCCGGCGTCACCCACGGCCGAGCGACGCGCACCGGCCTCGACATGGGCATCACGGTCGTGCCCGTCAGCGTCGTCAAGGGCCTCGAGCTCGACGGCGTGGTGGTCGTCGAGCCGGCGGCGATCGTCCGTGAGGAGCAGCAGGGCCTGCGTGCGCTCTACGTCGCGCTCACCCGCAGCACCCGCCGCCTGACGATCGTCCACGCCGAACCGCTCCCCGCGGCGATGTCCTGACCGCCCGCTGCGTCGGCCCCCACCCGCGCCCACCGACTCCGGCGACGCCGGCACCGATCCTGCTCGTTCCTGGGCTGATTCGGTGCCTGCGTCGGCCTGGCGAACGCTCGAGGCTCAGGTGGCGGTGGTCGTGGTGGACGTCGTGCCGAAGTAGGCGGCGACCAGCACCAGGAAGTTCTTGAACGCCTTGTCCGCGTCGGCGGCGCGGTTGAAGCGGGCGGCGTTGGTGCAGCGGGTGACGTTGGCCTCGAAGTCGCCGAGCAGCTCCGGCCGGTTCTTGGCGACCTCCTGCTTCGAGGCGTTCCACAGCGAGACGATCTGGTCGGCGACGGCGGTCTTGTCGCCGGCGCCGGTGATCTCCGACGAGAGCGATGCGGCGACGGTGACGAGACGGGGGAGCAGCGTGTCGGCGTCGCCGGACGGCAGGGTCGTCGTGGTCTTCGCCGGCGGATCGCTCGGGATCGAGCTGTCGTACGTGGTCGACGCGCACGCGCCGAGGGTGAGCACGGCGGCCACCGCTCCGGCACGGGCAGCCGAGAAGGCTGCCGGTCTCACGCGATGACCAGGATGCGGCTGCTGGCGAACGAGCCGACACCCACGTGCTGGCCACCGATCTCCACCGTGACCGTGCCGTCCGGGGACGACGCCGTGACCGAACCGTTCCTGCCCGGCTGGATGCTCGCGCTCTCCAGGTAGTCGAGCAGACCCGGCGTGAACTCGAGCTCCTCGGTGATCCGCGTGACGGTGAAGTTGGCGCCGACCGCGATCTCCGACAGCGTCACCGACTTCGGCGCGTCGTACTGCGAACCCGGGATCGGGTTGCCGTGCGGGCAGGTGGTGGGGTAGGCGAGGACGCGGTCGAGCGCGCCCTCGACCTCGTTGCTCATCACGTGCTCCCACTTGCCGGCTTCGTGATGGGCCTGCGCCCACGACAGCCCGAGGATGTCGGTGAGGAACCGTTCCGCGAGACGGTGTCGACGGACCACCTTCTGGGCGAGCGCCTGGCCGTCGGACGTGAGGCGGATCACACCATCGGTGGTCACCAGGCCCTCGGTCTCGAGGCGACGGATCATCTCGCTGACCGCCGGCCGGCTGACCTGGAGACGATCCGCGATGCGGGCCTGGATGACGGCCACGTCGTCCTCGTCCAGCTCGAAGATGCACTCGCAGTACTCCTCGAAGGCGGGGTGGTGCTCTCCGGGCGTCGGCATGGCGCTCAGGCTAGCTCTCGCCCGCTAGCGCCGGACCGCCGTCCCCGACCGCTCGGCGAGCCACGTCTCGGCACGGCGCAGGCGCCGTTCGAGCTGTTCGTTCGTGGCGTTGCCGACCGATGTCAGACCGACGAGGCGGTTCAGCTCGGCGTTGACGCGGGCGTGGCTCCAGCCGGTCCGGTCGACGAGCGCTCGTGCCGCCTCGAAGTTCGCCTCGCGCAGCGACTCCTTGCGCTCGGCGACGCTGAGCGCGCCCGCACGGGGGTAGCCGGCCTCGGTGGGGATCTCCTCCACGTCCACGTCGAGCGCACCGTCCGAGCCATCGGACTCGACCGGCTCGGGCACCTCCGGCTCGTCGTCGAACAGGGTCAGCCCCTCGGCGGTGAACGCGTGCACGGTCATCCCGGTGGCCACCGACGAGAGCACGCTGAACAGCGACAACTGCTCGGCCGGCCCCTCGGCGGCCGCGGCTTCCCCGGCGAGGTCGCGGCTGAGGTCGTCCTGTTCGGCCTCGTCGGCATCAGGTGGCGGGCGCAGCACGTGGCGACGGGCGTCGGCGATCTGGAAGGCGTGCGTGCGCAGGCGCGGATCGTCGGGGATGAACACGTACGCCTTCTGCGTGGACCTGCCGTGCTGCCAGCGCACGAACCGCCCGACGGCCTGACGGAAGAACAGCTCCGTCGCCACCGTGGTCGCGTACACGCCGACGCGCAGGCGGGGGATGTCGACGCCTTCGCTGACCATCCGGACCGCCACGAGCCACGGCGTGGTGCCGGTCGCGAACTCGCTGATCTTGCGCGACGCCTCCGGGTCGTCGCTGACGACCACGTCAGCCTGCTGACCGAACCGCCGGAGCACGTTGGCGATGCCGCGGGCATGCTCCTGATCCGTGGCGATCGCCAATCCGCCGGCGTCCGGCTGCTCGACGCGGATCGCCGCGAGCCGTTGCTGCGCCTGCACGATCACGCTCGGCAACCACTCACCGTCGAGGCTCAACGCGGCACGCAGGCGGTGGGCGACGCCTGCCCGGTCGAGCTCGTCGTGGAAGTCGGCGCTCTGCACCTGACCGTCGGGCGAGCTCCACTCCATCAACCCGTCGAAGCGCGGGAAGTAGACCGGTCGCACCACGCCGCCGTCACGCAGCGCCTCGGCGTAGCCGTAGGTGAAGTCCGGCTGCGCCTGGGTGCCCTCGGCCGTCTCGGCGTAGCGCACGAACGGGATCGGGTTGGTGTCGCTGCGGAACGGCGTGCCGGACAGGCACAACCGTCGCTCGGCGAGCTCGAAGGCGCGCCGGATGCTCGATCCCCACGCGCGCTCGTCGCCGGCGTGGTGGACTTCGTCGAGGATCACGAACGCGCCGTCGGCGAGCCCACGCAATCGCTTCGAGGTGTCCGCGGTGGCCACCTGCTGGTACGTCGTGATGAGGCCGTGGACGTCGGCGGCGAGTCCGTCGGCCGGCGACCAGCCGTGGTCGAGCTCGAGACCGAGGCGGTGCGCGG
>JAODBQ010000372.1 GCA_025464045.1 Ilumatobacteraceae bacterium | reverse complement strand
CCTTCATCTCGTGGTGCAGCGCTGGAGGGGTGGGGGCCCCACCGGAGATGAACGCCCGCGCCAGTGGGAACAGCGGCGCCAGCTCGGGATGGGCTCGTTGGTGGGCGAGGTAGGCCGTGAACAGTGGTGTCCCCATGCCGATCAGCGTCGTTCCAGCGGCACGGAGCCAGTCGATGGCGGCGGGGACCGCGAACGTCTCGATCAGCACGTTGCAGAACCCGATGCGCAGCGACGAGGTGAGCAGCGCGATGCCCCCGACATGGGTGATCGGTGCGACGAACATGACGCGATCGTCGGCCGTCACCGCCAGCGCATCCTCGAAGCCACGCGCGGCCGCGACGAAGCTCCTGTCCGGGTGCCGGGCGCCCTTGGGGTCGGCGGTCGTGCCCGACGTGTAGAACAGCCAGCGCACGGGGTCCTGGCGCGAGCCTTCGACGTCGTAGGGCGGCAGGTCGTCGGCATCGAGCTCTGGCAGCTGGTCGGCGACCAGTACGTCGAGCGGGGTGTCTGCGGCGACCGCGGCGGCCATCGCAGCGTGGTCGAAGCTGCGAAACGTGCTGGGCACGATCAGCATCGAGGCGCCGGTCTGGCGGCAGATGAACCCAACCTCGCGCTGGCGCAGGATCGGCACGAGCGGGTTCTGTACCGCGCCGAGGCGGCTCAGCGCCGACGTCAGCACGAACGAGTCGAACCGGTTCGGCAACTGCCACGACACCACGGTTCCGGCGCGCACACCACGGGCGTGCAGAGCGGCCGCGACCCGCTCGGCGCGGGTCTTCCACGCTCGCGCTCTCAGCTCGCCGCCGTCGGCATCCATCGCCAGCACGAGGTCGGGCGTTGCGGCGGCACGGACCTCGAGCAGCGTCCAGAGATCATCGGTGGAGAGCGCGGTCACCACCAGACTCTCGCGCCCGTGCGTCGCTGGATCGCACCCGGTGATCGCCGCGAGCGGCGGCGACATCGAAGCGACATGCACGAGCGGATACGGTCCGCGCTCGATGCAGATGCCGCAGAACACAGATCCGAGGGCCCGATGACGATCGCCGACGAGCTCGGCTGCTACGTGCTGCCCGGCGGGGTCAGCGACCCGACGGTCGCCTTCGCCGAGGCGGCAGCGGCGGAGGACCTGGGGCTCGGCACGATCTGGATCGGTGAGCGATACGACACCAAGGACCTGCCCAGCCTCGCCGGCGCGCTCGGCGCGACGACACGACGGGTGCGGATCGGCGCAGGTGTGACCCATCCCGGCCTGCGCCACCCGATGGTGCTCGCGTCGATGGGCCAGACGCTCCAGGCGATCACCGGTGGACGGTTCCTGCTCGGCCTGGGCCGCTCGGCGATGTGGCGTTGGAACGCGTACGGCGTCGCGGCCCCCACGCTCGCATCTCTGGCCGACACCGCTGACATCCTCCGCCGGCTCTGGGCGGGGGAGACCGTCACCTACACCGGTCCGGCGGGCGACTTCCCCCTGCTCCGCCTCCCGCAGCGTCCGGCGATCGCGCCGCCCCCGCTGCTGCTCGCCGCAGTCGGACCGAAGACGCTGGCGCTCGCGGGTCGTTGCTTCGACGGTGCGATATTGCATCCGTTCCTCACGCCGGAGGCCGTCGGTCGTGCCGCGACGGTGATCCGCAACGCCGCGGAGGCAGCAGGCCGCGATCCTGCAGCCGTCCGCTGCTACGCGGCAGTGGTCACCGCGTCGGACTGCTCGGCTGACGAGACCGACCTCGCCGTCGGTGCACGCGCCGCCGGGTACTTCCACGTACCGGGCCTCGGCGACGCGTTGGCCGCCGCGAACGGTTGGTCGTCGGCCGATCTGGCTCGGTACCGGGCCGATCCCGTGCTGGTCGGCCTCGGGGACCGGACGGCGGACAAGCACCTCTCGCGTCCGGAGCTCGTGCGGCTGAGCCGCACCTTTCCGCCCGGATGGCTGGCGTCCTCGGCCGCGACCGGCAGCTCGTCGGCGTCTGCTGCCAAGTTGCGCGCGTACCTCGCTGCCGGCGCGGACGAGCTCATCTTGCACGGCAGCACGGCACCCCAGCTCGGCCCGCTCGTCGACGCGTTCGGAGCCCGGTGAGCGGCACAGCGGACCGGGGCTTCACGTCGAACCCGATGTTCGAGCGGTGGCTCGCCCAGCGACTGGCGGGCGACGCCGGCGGCGAGACGGTTCGGGATCTGCAGATCGATGGCGTCGAACGGCCTGCGGCCGGGCAGTCGAACGACACCGTGCTCTTCACGGCGACGTGGCGAACGGTCGGCGGGCTGAGCCGGCGCGAGCTCGTCGTGCGGCTCCAGCCGAGCGGCCGGCAGATCTTCCTCGCCGCAGACGTGGTCCGCGAAGGCCGAGTGCTGCACGGGCTGCAGCCCGGTGGTCGCGTGCCTGTCCCGCATGTGCTCGGCTGGGAGACCGATGTGCGAGTGCTCGGCCGGCCGTTCTTCGTGATGGACCGCATCGCCGGTCGAGTTCCCTTGGCCCGGCCGTCGATCCACGCGGTCGGCTGGCTGCCCGAGCTCACCAGCGCCGAGCGGGCGACGATGTGGGACTCGGCGATGGAGGCGATGGTGAACGTCCACCGCACCGACTGGCGCGCGACGCATGCCTTCCTGCTCGACGGGGTGGACCCGGCCGGGCTCCTCGCGCTTCACGTCGACCGACTGGTGGAGTGGTACCGCTGGACGACGGCGGGTCGCGGCTATCCCGTGACCGACGCGGGCATCGAGGCGCTGATCGCCGGATGCGCTGCGGTCAGCAGCGCCGAGCCGGTGCTGGTGTGGGGCGATGCCCGCGTCGGCAACATGATCTTCGGCGTCGATCACCGCGTGGCCGCGGTGATCGACTGGGAGGTCGCGACCATTGGTTCGCCCGCGATC
>JAODBQ010000368.1 GCA_025464045.1 Ilumatobacteraceae bacterium | reverse complement strand
CGTCGACGGAGAGGCGGGGCAACGCCACCGGGAACTCGACCGAGGCGATGGTGTCGCCGATCTCGACCTCGGGGAACCCGGCGACGACGAACAGGTCACCGGCGGACAGCTCCTGGACCTCGTTGCGGCTGACGCCCTCGAATGCCATCAGCTGGCTGAGCCGGCGCTTGAGTGGGGGCTGCCCTTCGTTGCACTCTTCCTCGAGCAGGGCCACGGTGTCTCCGCGGCGCATCGTGCCGTTGACGACGCGGCCGATGGCCAGACGGCCGAGGTACTCGCTGGCGTCGAGGGTGGTGACCATCGCCTGCAGCGGCGCCGAGGCGTCGCCCGTGGGCGCAGGGATCTTCTCGAGGATGGTGTCGAGCAGCGACGACAGGTCGGCGTCTTCGGCCGGCATGCCGATGCCGACCATCGAGCGGCCCTCGCGAGCGACTGCAGAGATGATCTCGAAGTCGATGTGGTGGTCGCCGGCATCGAGGTCCATGAACAACTGGTAGACCTCGTCGAGGACTTCGTCCGGGCGGGCGTCCTGGCGGTCGACCTTGTTGATGATGACGATCGAGGGGAGGTCGAGCGACAGCGCCTTCTGCAGGACGTAGCGAGTCTGCGGCAACGGGCCCTCGGCGGCGTCGACCAGCAGCAGCACGCCGTCGACCATCGTCAACGCGCGCTCCACCTCGCCACCGAAGTCGGCGTGGCCGGGGGTGTCGACCAGGTTGATCTTGACGCCCTTCCAGGTGATCGAGGCGGCCTTGGCGAGGATGGTGATCCCCCGCTCGCGCTCCTGATCATTGGAGTCCATCACACGGTCGACGACCGCCTGATGAGCGGCGAACGTGCCCGTGGCGCGCAGCAGCGCATCGACGAGGGTGGTCTTGCCATGGTCGACGTGCGCGACCAGAGCGACATTGCGGAGTTTGTTGGTAGCCATAGTTGTGTTGGTCCGCCGGCAAGGCGGGAGCCTCCACAGCGAGCAGTCTCAATCAGTCGTCGTCGTCGGTTTCGTCGTCGTCATCGTCGTCAAAGGTCACGCCGTACTTCTCGGCGAGCGCGGCGTACTCGTCGTCATCGGAGTGCTGGCGAGTGCTGGTGGTACCGATGCCCAGATCGAATGCGCTGGGACCGGACTGCTTGAGCTTCCGCGCTTCTTCGAAGCGGCGGTGACGACCCTTCTTCATGAGAGGGCTCCCGAACCTAGAGAGTTGACATTGAGGCACAGCTTACCGGCTGGTCCGGCGTGAGACCGACCCACCAACGCCGACGGCGCGGGCGGTGCCAGAGCCGCGAGCAGCGGCCGACCTAACGTAGCCGCGGTGACCGGCAGCGTGGTGGACGACCCGCGACCATGGTGGCGCGACGCCGTCGTCTATCAGATCTATCCGCGCTCGTTCGCCGAGGCACCGGGACCGGACGGCGCGCTCCGCGGCGTCGGCAACCTGCGTGGGATCACCGCCCGGCTGGACCACCTCCGCTGGCTCGGCGTCGACGCGCTGTGGCTGTCGCCGATCTTCCAGTCCCCCATGGCCGACTTCGGCTACGACATCAGCGACTACTGCGCGGTCGACCCGACGTTCGGCACGCTCGCCGACCTCGACGAGCTGATCGCGCAAGCACATGCCCGCGACATGCGGATCATGCTCGACTGGGTGCCCAACCACACGAGTGACCAGCACCCATGGTTCGTCGAGAGCCGGCGCGACCGCACCAACCCGAAGGCCGACTGGTACGTCTGGCGCGACGGACCGGCGAACAACTGGCTCGCCGCCCTGCCCAGGGGCGAGCCGGCGTGGACGTTCGACGAGCTGCGCCAGCAGCACTACCTGCGCTGCTTCCTGCGCGGGCAGCCGGATCTGAACTGGGACGTCGCGGAGGTCGAGGAGGCCATGCTGGCGACGCTGCGGTTCTGGTTGGACCGCGGCGTCGACGGGTTCCGGATGGACGTCGTCCACCTGATCGCCAAGGAGATCGACCGCGACGACCCGGCCGAGGCGGTGGCCCGCGGCCGGGACCACGTCACCTACAACGACGTGCCGGCGGTGCACCCACGCCTGCGCCGGATCCGCAGCGTGCTGGACGGCTACCCGGACGACCGGGTCTGCGTCGGCGAGGTGTACCTGATGGACGAGGCGCGGATGGCCGAGTACTACGGCCACGACGACGAGCTCCACCTCAGCTTCAACTTCAGGTTCCTGTGGTCGCCGTTCGATGCGCGTGAGCTGCGCTCGCGCATCACCGCCACGCTCGCGACGCTGGCGCCCAGGGACGCGTGGCCGACGTGGGTGCTCTCCAACCACGACGCCCCCCGGCACCGCCAGCGCTACGGCGGCGACGAGCACATCGCGCGCATGGCCGCCGTGCTGCTGCTCACCCTGCCCGGTACGCCGTTCCTCTACCAGGGCGAGGAGCTGGGGCTGCTCGACGCGGTCGTGCCACCCGAGCTGGCGGTCGATCCTGGCGGTCGCGACGGGTCGCGGGCCCCGATCCCGTGGACCGACGAACCCGACCGCGGCTGGGGGCCCCATCCGTGGCTGCCGCTGCCACCTGAGGCCGACACCCGCAACGTGGCCGCGCAGCTCGCCGATCCGGCAGGGATGCTGCGCTTCTACCAACGGCTGCTGACCCTGCGCCGCGAGACGCCGGCGCTGCACCGCGGCTCGTTCCAGATGCTCGGCGACGACGCCGCCGACGGCGACCTGCTGGCCTTCGTCCGCGCCGACGAGCGCGTCGCGGGTGAGCGCTGGCTGATCTCGATCAACCCGACGACCGAGCCACGTCACGCGAGCGGGATCGCCAACGGTGCCGTGGTCGTGCTCTCGTCGGACCGCGCACTCGAGGGTTCGACGCTCGGCGATCTGTTGCCGCCGGCCGCCGCGGTCGTGGCACGCCTTGCGTGACACCATGGGCTCGATGCGCAACGTCGTCGCCGTGCTCAACCAGAAGGGCGGCGTCGGCAAGACCACGGTCACCCTCGGGCTCGCCTCGGCGGCCGAGGCCACCGGCCGCCGGGTGCTCGTCGTCGACCTCGATCCGCAGGGTTCGAGCACCTGGGTGCTCGGCCACGACCCGTCCGACGTCGAGTGCTCGACCGCCGAGGTGTTCGGCACGTTGCCGATCACGAAGGCGATGGTGCCGTCGACGTGGGGCGGCGAGATCTGGCTGGTGCCTGCCTCGACCCGTCTGCAGCACCACGAGAGCGGCGACGTCGGACGGCTCCGCACGGTGCTCGGCGCGGTCAGTGAGCAGTTCGACGCCGTCCTGCTCGACTGCCCACCTTCGCTCGGCAACCTCGTCACCAGTGCACTCGGCGCGGCCCGCCACGCACTGATCGTCGTCGAGCCGTCGTCGCTCAGCCTGCGCGGCATCGGGGCCGTGGCCGACGTGATCGACGAATCGTGGGAGTCGCACAACCCCGACCTCCAGCTCGCCGGCGTGATCGTCAACAAGGTGCCGCCGGTGAGCGTGGAGGCGGACCGGCGCTACGACGAGCTGGCCCGCATCGTCGGGCGGAAGACCATCTGGCAGCCGGTGATCCCGCAGCGCGTGATCGTCAACCAGGCGATCGGCGAGCGCCGCCCGATCCACTCCTACGGGGCGCGCAGCGGCGAGGTGAGCTCAGCTTTCGACAAGCTCTGGAGTCGACTCCGCCGCACGATCCGCGTCGATCAGGCGTAACCCTCCACGGCCGTCGAACGCCAGACCGGCGCGGCCGGCGACGAGGCGGACGACGTCGTCACCGAGCAGCTCCGCCCGCCACCCGTTGCGCAGCTTGGCGTGCTCGTCGCCGCGCAGCAGCGCGACGAGGTCCGCCCGCGTGGCGAGCAAGGACGTGTCGATGTGCTCCTTGCGGGCGACCTCGCTGACCCACGCGGACACCAGCGTGACCGCCGGACGGAGGTGCCGATCGAGCTCCTCCCCGTCGGATGCGGGCATCACCGCGTCGTGCTCGAGCCCGGCGGCCACCGCCTCCAGGACCTCCTTGCCGATCGTGCCCCTGGCGTGGCGCTCGTCCACGCCGCGCGCCTGGCCGAGGTCGCGCAAGGTGCGCGGCTGCTTCTGGGCGATGCCGAGCAACGCGAGGTCGGGCAGGACCTGACGCACCGGGATGTCCTGCGCCATCGCCCGCCGCTCGCGCCAGGCAGCGATCGACCGAGCGACGCCACGGGCGCGCGGCTTGAGCACGCGCACCTCCTTGAGGCGCAACCACGCGCTGTCCGGGTCGGTGCCGCTGACCGGACGCACGCGCAGCTCCTCGCACGCCGCGGCCACCCACGCGGTGCGGCCGCGCGCGGCGAGCTTCGCGTCCAGGACATCGTGCAACGCGAGGAGGTGGGCGACGTCGCTGGCGGCGTACTCGCACTGCTCGTCGGACAACGGGCGGCGCAGCCAGTCGGTGAGCCGGTCGCCCTTGGCCGCCACGACCTTCAGCTCACCGAGCAGCAGGGACACGAGCGACGGGGTGCTGTACCCGATGAACCCGGCCGCGATCTGGGTGTCGTAGAGGTGGGCGGGCACGGCGGCGCACGCGTGCGTGAGCACGTCGAGATCCTGCTGGGCGGCGTGGACGACGGCGAGCGACTCCGCGGCGAACAGCCGGCGGAGCGGAGCGAGGTCGCAGCTGAGCGGATCGACGAGGACGATCTCGTCGGCAGAGGCGAGCTGCACGAGCGCGAGCTTGGGGAAGTAGGTGCGCTCCCGGTGGAACTCGGTGTCCATCGCGTAGCGCGGCTCGGCGATCAGCTGGTCGACGAACTCGTCGAGATCGGCGACGTCAGTGATCCACCGGAACGTCACGCAGGTTGGTCCCCGGCGACCGTGGTGCGGCCGCTGTTGATCCATCCCATGGTGCCCCCGGCGACGTTGACGACCTCCAGGCCCTCGTCGGCGAGGATCTCGCACGCCTTCATGCTCCGCCCGCCGCTCTTGCAGATCACGTAGGTGAGCCCGTCACCACGGAACTCGTCGACGCGGCCGGCGACGGTACCGAGCGGGATCAACACCGCGCCGGGGACGTGCCCCGCCGTGTACTCGTCGGGCTCGCGGACGTCATAGAGCCGGGCGCCACTGGCGAGGGCGGACTCGAGGTCGGACACGGAGACTTCGTCGATGGCCATCACCGCGCACGCTACCCGTCGCCGCGGCGCGTTCCGCCGCCCAGGTCGGCGGCCGAGTTGACGTTGCGGACGGACGCGGGGTCCACGTCCACCGCGACGGAATCACACT
>JAODBQ010000363.1 GCA_025464045.1 Ilumatobacteraceae bacterium | reverse complement strand
CCGCCCGCCCCGCCGGCGTAGAGCAGCCCGTCGGCGACGTTCTCGCGCACCGTGGCATGCTCGGCCAGGAAGAACTGCTGGAAGACGAACCCGATCTGCCGGGCCCGCAGCTGCGACAGCGCGCGGTCGTCCAGCTGCGCCGCGTCGACCCCGTCGATGCGGACCACGCCACTGGTGGGCCGCTCCAGCGTCCCCATGACGTGCAAGAGCGTGGACTTGCCCGACCCGGAGGGTCCGACGATCGCCACCAGCTCGCCGCGCTGCGCGGAGAAGGACACCCCGCGCAGCGCGAGGACGCCGGCCCCACCCACCCGCTGCTCGCCGTAGACCTTGGTCACCCCATCGAGCTCCAGAACGGCGGTCATAGCGACGGCACCGCGACGCGATCGCCCTCGCGCAGGTCGCCTTCGACCTGGACCCGGCCGCCGGCGGTGTCGAACAGGCCGACCTGCACGGCGACCAGGTCGCGTCGCTCGCCGGCGCGCACCACCTCGACCGCGAACCCGCCGCCGGCCTTGCCGACCAGCGCGGTGACCGGGACGCTCAGCGCGTTCTCCACTCCCTCGGTCGTGATGTTCACCTGGACCGGCGCCCGGTCCAGCCCGCGTGCCTCGCGTGGGTCGTCGAGGCTGATGGAGGTGGGGATGGTCGCGTCGGCGGCGCCGCTGTCCTGCCCGGCGGGGGCTTGGGCGATCCGTCCGAAGCCTGCGACCTTGCCCGCGACCGTCGTGTTGCCCGGCAGCGTGATCTGCGCGCGATCTCCTCGCTTGACCTGACCCTGCTCGGACGGATCGAGGTTCACCTGCACGTGCAGCGTGTCGGAGGTGGCGTTCAGCGCCTGGGCACCTGCCCGGGCGGCCGCGCCGAGCTCGGCGGCGACCTTCGCGATCCGCACCGCCTCGGGCAGGAACACCGCGTCACCGAGGGCAAGCGAGCCGTCCACGTGAACGCCCTTGCGGCGCTGGAGCGCCTCGAGCGCCTTCTCCGTCTTCGTGGTGAAGGCGTCGCCGGCGCCGCGCACGTGCAGGTTGCGGTTGAGCTGACCGACGTCCTGACCGGCATCGCCCACGTGCAGCGCGCGGTAGGCCGGGACCGCGCCGCACAGCAACAGCACCGGCCGGTCGTCCACGCGATACAGCACCCCGCCGCAGCCGACCTCGTCGCCCACCTCGGGCAGCTCGGTGTACGTCCCGCGGGCTTGGTTGATCGCAGAGAAGGGCGAGCCGTCCGGGCGCGCCCGGTAGGTCAGGGTCCCGTCCTGGGAGACCGTGGCCGACAGCTTGCCCTTCTGCACCGTCGCGGTGTTCGCCGACACCGCGTGCGAGGCCGCGGTCGCCCCCTCGCCACCGGACAGCACGACCACACCGCCCGTGCCGGCCACGGCGGCCAGGACGGCCGCGCCGGTCAGCACCCAGCCGTTCCGCCTCACCCCTGGCCCCCCGCTGCCAGGCCCAAGGACGGGCGGCACTTCTGCATCGCGGCGTTGAGGACGGTCATGCCACCGGGACTGTTGGAGGATGGGATGTGCGTCGTGTCGACGAGGGGCTCGCCGTTGGCGGGGTCCGGGAAGTCCTTCACGCCGTTCTCGCGGATGCACTGGGCGAACCTGAGGCTCGCCGTCTGCTGCTTGGGTCTTCGCTTCGAGCTCAACGCGCCCGGTGGCTGCAGGTCCTTGCACGCGGAGACGGCCTTCTGCCACACCGCGGGGCTCACGTCGATCCCGAAGACGAAGTCGCCCTTCGCGTCCGGGTCTGGGAAGTGGGGGACGCCGTGCCTCCGCATGCACTCGGCGAACTTCACCGCCTTGTCCTGATCGGTGGCGTTCTTGGCACCGCTGGTGCCGGTGCCAGCGCCGGTGCCCGTCTGGGACGGCGCGCTCGAACCACAGCCCGCGCTGGTCAGGCTGATCAGGGCGACCATGACGAGGGCGGCCAATGGACGGAGATCTCTACTGGTCAACGTCGCATCCTTGGGTCGTGGGTCGGGTCGGCGTAGGTGGGAGGGCAACCGTGGCCGACGGCTTCGGGGCGCAGCTCGTAGTGCCAGGACTCGTTGCCGTAGATCCGGCACAGCCCGTACGCGGCGCCGTGCTCGGACAGCCACGCGGCGGCATCGCGCCCGAGGTCGATCGCGCCTCCCGACACGTGCGCCGACGTGTCGGGGCTGGCGACCCATCGGGCGGCCTCCTGTGCTGAGCCGTACTGGGAGATCGCCTCCTGGAGCAGGCGTTCCTGGTACTCCGGGGAACGCCAGCCGCTGTCGACGACGAACTCGACGCCGTCGTCCTCGGCATCGGTGGCGGCTTGGCGCAGGGCACCGAGGAGAGCGGGGTCCAGCCTGGCCACGCCCGGGATCGCGTCATCGAAGACCGTCACGCCGTCGGGAACGGCGCCGTCGGCCTCGCCGAACGCACCACGATGCTCGCCGCGAAGGACGTCGATGGATGATGCGGCCGTCGAGGACCAGGACGCCGTCGACGACGACGACGCCAGCAGCTCGTAGCCGAGAGCCGCGGCGATCGCCGCGATGACGACGAGCAGGCCGGCGACCCGGATCCTGCGAATCCGGATCCGACGAGTGGCGGTTCGTGCTGGTTGGGCGTAGGTCACGCCGCCAGTCAAGCCAGCGCGGTGTTGCCGGCACGTATGTGGTTTTCGATACGCCGGCGATATGCGCCGGCTCTAGCATCGGAGCATGCGCGTGTTGCTCGTTGAAGACGAGCCCTTAATGGCGGAAGCGATCCGCGATGGCCTCCGCCTGGAGGCGATCGCGGCAGACATCGCGGGTGACGGCGGCACCGCTCTCGAGCTGCTCAACGTCAACGACTACGACATCGCCGTCCTCGACCGGGACATCCCCGGGCCGTCCGGCGACGAGATCGCCGAACGCATCGTCGCCTCCGGCAGCGGCACGCCGATCCTGATGCTCACCGCGGCCGACCGTCTCGACGAGAAGGCGTCCGGGTTCGGGCTCGGCGCCGACGACTACCTCACGAAACCGTTCGAGCTTCGAGAGCTGGTGCTCCGTCTCCGAGCGCTCGACCGCCGGCGGGCCCACAACCGGCCGCCGGTGCGTGAGATCGCCGGTCTGCGGCTGGATCCAGTCCGTCGCGAGGTGTACCGCGACGGCC
>JAODBQ010000350.1 GCA_025464045.1 Ilumatobacteraceae bacterium | reverse complement strand
AACCCGAGCGCGGCGACCTCCTCGGCCCGCCTGACCACACGGTCGTGGTCCTTGTAGAACGACTTGCCGTCCGCGTCGCGCGGCGGGGGAGCGAGCATCGCCTGCAGGCCGATGGCCATCGGATCGCGTCCGGCGCGCTCGGCGTGGCGACGGATCTCGTCGATCGTGTCGCGGACCTGCTGGTCGTCGCCGACGACCGAGCCCATCCAACCGTCTCCGACCTCGCCCGCCCGGCGCAGGGCGGCGGGTCCGCCGCCACCGATCCAGATCGGCAGGCGTTCACCTCGTGGCGGCTTCGGCTCCATCGCGATCTCGTTCGCGTGGAAGCGTTCGCCGCGCCGTTGGATCCGCTCCTCGCCCCAGCAGGCGCGCAGCAGGCCGATCGCCTCGTCCATGCGTGCGCCGCGTCCGGCGAAGTCCTCTCCGAGGGCCTCGTACTCCGTCTCCTGCCAGCCGACCCCCACGCCGAGCCGCAGTCGGCCGCCGGACAGCGTGTCGAGCGTGCTCGCCTGCTTGGCGACGAGCGTGGCCTGCCGCTGGGGCAGCACGAGCACCTCCGTGGACAACCCGATCCGGTCGGTCACCGCGGCCACGAACCCGAGCGTGATCAGCGCCTCGAGGATCGGCATCTGGGACGGGTACATCGGCGCACGACGCGTGTCGGTGGCGTAGCCCATCACCACGTGGTCGAACATCGCCAGGTCGTCGAAGCCGATCGCCTCGATCGCCTTCGCAAGGTCGACCACCTTGGCCGGGCCTTCTCGATACGCCACGCTGGGGAACTCGACGGAGATCTGCACATCACCCTCCTACATCGTGCGGACCGTCGAACGGAACTCGTGCGGCGCGCTGGCGGCACCATCGCGCCGCGCAGGCGCGCCCGCACTACCGCTGGTTCGCCGAACCGGCGCGGTCGCCGATCGTGCGACGAAGCCGGATCCACCGGTAGCCGTACGGCCCGATCTCGATGCGGTCGAGCTCGTCGCCGAGCGCAGGGTACGCCGCGTCGGCGTAGACCTCGACCGGGTCGCCGTGCTCGGCCGACAGGTGGCCGAGATCGATGGTGGCCGCATCGTCGGCGAGGTTGGTGAGCGCCAGCACCGTGCCGCTCGGTGCCTCGCGCAACAGGGCCAGCACCGAACGTTGCCCGGTGTCCACGTACGAGCACGTGCCGACGCCGAACTCGGGGCACTCGCGCAGGGTGAGCAGCGTGCGTTGGAACCAGCCGAGCAGCGACGATGGATCGCGCTGCTGGTCCTCCACGTTGACGGTCTCGTAGCCGAACGTGCCGCCGGAGATCACGGGCCGACGCAGATCGCTCTTGCGTCGCGCCGTCGAGAAGCCGGCGTGGCGTTCGTTGCTCCACTGCATCGGGGTGCGGATCGCGTTGCGCTCGGGGAGGCGGAGGTTCTCGCCCATCCCGATCTCGTCGCCGTAGCGGATCACCGGGGTGCCGGGCAGGCTGAACTGCAGCGCGTAGGCCATTTCCAAGCGCTTGATGTCGTTGTCGAGCATCGGTGCGAGCCGGCGGCGGATCCCGCGCCCGTACAGCTGCATCTTCGGCTCCGGTCCGAACGCGGCGAACACCTCGTCGTGCTCGTGTCCGGCGAGCCGCCCGAGGTCGACCTCGTCGTGGTTGCGCAGGAACGTCGCCCACTGGCACGTGTCCGGCACCGTCGGCGTCTCCGCCAGCGCCTGCAGGATCGGGCCGACCTCGCGGCGCGCCAGCGCGAGGAACGTGCGCTGGTTGAGGATGAAGTTGAACAGCATCGGCAGCCGATGACCGCCGCCGAAGTACTCGAGCAACTGCTCCGGCTCGACGTTGGCCTCGGCGAGGATCACCGCGTCGCCACGGCGCCACGAGAGCTGGTCGTGGAAGTCGTCGAGCCAGGAGAAGTCCTGTCGCGGGTTCGGCTCGTCGGGGATGGTGATCTCGATGACGAACGGCGCCGCGTCGAGACGGAAGCCGGCGACACCGAGCTGCAGCCAGAACCCGATGATCTTCTCGATCTCCTGACGAACCCGCGGGTTGGACATGTTCAAGTCCGGCTGGAAGTCGTAGAAGCGGTGGTAGTACCAGGCGCCGGCCTCCTCGCTGAACGTCCAGGTCGAGTCCTGGTAGCCCGGGAAGACCATGCCCTGGTGGAGGTCGCTCGGCTCGTCCTTCGACCACACGTACCAGCCCCGGTACGGCGACCCCGGGTCGCTGCAGGCCGACCGGAACCACGGGTGCTCGTCGGACGTGTGGTTGACCACGAGGTCGATCATCACCCGGATGCCGCGATTGCCCGCCTGGTGGATCAGCTCGACGAAGTCGCCGAGCGAGCCGAGTTGGGGGTGGACCGCGTAGAAGTCGGTGATGTCGTACCCGTCGTCGCGGTCCGGGCTGGGGTGGATCGGGTTCAACCAGATGCACGTGACGCCGAGCCGCGCGAGGTGATCGAGGCGGTCGATCAGACCACCCAGATCGCCGATGCCGTCACCGTTCGAGTCCTGGAACGTGTCGACATCGAGGCAGTAGATGACGGCCTGTCGGAACCAACGCTCGGGCATGGCTGAGCCCATACCCACGGAACCGGCGGCGAACACGCGTGCGCCCCGCCGCGCTCCATGCCCCGGACGCGGCACGACGGCAAGGTCGCGCTCACCCATCGCGGGACCGGTGCCGATGAGAGAGTGACTATGGCTGGTGAACAGGAACTCTCGGTGGCGGCGAGGAGCCGCCCCACCTCGCGGCGCCGGCGCCCGGCGCGGGTGGCGCGGCTCGGTGCGCTCGTCGTCAGTTGCGCGGCGACGGGCGGCCTGACGCTGCTCTTCGCCAAGGTCGATCCGTCCGGTGCCTCGGCGAACGTCGCCCCGTCGTCGGCGAGCGGCTTCGTCGGCGATCCGGTCGCGACGGTGTACGGCTCGGTCCAGGTGCAGGCACAGGTGCGCGACGGCGTGCTCGTCGACGTCGTCGTCCTGGCCTACCCGAGCGCACGATCGGCGAGCGTGGCGACGAACGCGCTCGTCCTGCCGCAGCTGCGCACCCAAGCACTCGCATCGCAGAGCGCACGAGTGCACACCGTGTCGGGCGCGACGTACACCAGCGAGGGCTACGCGCGATCGTTGCAGTCAGCACTCGACAATGCCCGGCTCGCCGGAGCGACGAAGCTGTGAGCACGAGCACGAGCACGACGACAGCACGACGGTGAGCACGACACGACGATGAGCGCGACGCGATGAACGCGGCAACGCACGAGCCGACGCATCACGTCGAGCTCGTCATGGGCACCGCCGTGTCGATCGACATCCGCGACCGCGGCTCGTTCGCGGCCCGCGTGGACGAGGTCGTTGCCTGGCTGCACCACGTCGATGCGACGTTCAGCACCTACCGCAACGACAGCGAGGTGAGCCGGTTCGGGGTCGGCGAGCTCGATGCCGATCATCTCAGCCGCGAGGTGCAGCAGGTCCTCGCCCGGTGCATCGAGCTCGCCGACGTGACGAACGGCTGCTTCGATGCATTCGTCGTCCCGGCGCCGAACGGATCGATGCTCGACCCCTCGGGCTACGTCAAGGGCTGGTCGATCGAGCGTGCTGCACAGATGCTCACCGCGGGCGGTGCGGCCAACTTCTGCATCAACGCCGGCGGCGACGTGGCGGTGCGCGGCAGGCCGGCCCCGGCGACGCGGTGGCGGGTCGGCATCCGCCACCCCGACGAGCGCGAGATGCTCGCGCTCGTGCTCGAGGTGGAGGGGCCGCTCGCGGTCGCGACGTCGGCGACGTACGAGCGCGGCGCGCACATCATCGATCCGCGCACCGGCGCACCCACCACGCACCTCGCGAGCGCGACGGTCACCGGACCGGACCTGGGGATCGCGGACGCGTATGCGACGGCGACGTTCGTCATGGGCCTCGACGCGTTGGCCTGGATCGAGGACCAGCCGGGGTACGAGGCGTACCTCATCACCCACGAGGGCACCACGCACTGGAGCAGTGCCTTCCCGATCGGCTGAGCGGGAAGGCACGCGGCTCAGGCGGGAACCGACGCGGCGAAGAACTGCTTGAGCGCTTCGCCCATCTGCGCGCGCACGGGTGCGCCGGAGATGATCACGTCGACCATCGTCAGCGAGGTGTGCACGTGGCCGCGAGCCACGAGCAGTTGGACGGGCACGCCGGCGGCCTCCATCGCGTTCGCGTAGGCGATGCCCTCGTCGCGCAGCGGATCGAACTCCGCCGTGACCACGAACGCGGGCGGCAGACCGGACAGGTCGGCGGTGCGCAGCGGTGACGCCTTCGGATGGGTGCGATCGGTGGCATCGGCGTAGTGGTCCCAGAACCACTCCATCAGCACCTTCGTGAGCACGTACCCCTCGGCGTTGTCGCGGTACGAACCGGTGGTCAGGTCGCCGTCCGTCACCGGCGTGAGCAGCAGCTGGCCGGTGATCGCGGGACCGTCGGCATCCCTGGCCAGCTGGCACACGACGGCGGCGACGTTGCCGCCCGCGCTCCAGCCGGCGACCGCCAGCTGGCCTGGCACACCGCCGAACTCCTGGGCGTGTGCGGCGATCCACTGCACGGCGGCGAACCCGTCGTCCGCCGCGGCCGGGAAGCGGTCCTCCGGGGCGTGGCGGTAGTTGACCGAGATGATGATCGAGTCCGACCGCACGCACAGGTCGCGGCAGAACGGGTCGTCGGAATCGTGGGTGCCGAGCACCCAGCCGCCGCCGTGGAAGTAGGCGACGATCGGGTGGGGACCCTCGCTCGCCGGCCGGTAGAGCCGGTAGTCGAGGTCGCCGGCCGCACCCGGCAGCACGCCGTCGACGATCTCGCCGACGTCCGGGCCCGGCGGACGCGCGGCGGACCCGGCAGCCATGAACTCCCGCGCCTCGGCGGGCGACATCAGCTCGAGCGGCGGCAGGTCGAGACCTGCCATCAGCGTCAGCACGGCTTCGACGTCGGGCTGCAGGCGGCGGATGATCCCGTCGTTGAGCTGCGAGCCGTTGGGGCCGTTGAGCTCGAACCCGAGGTGGTCGCGCGCGACGACCTCGTCACAGATCGCGCGGTAGCCGTCGACGCCACCGATGTACGGGAGGAACACGCGCGGCTTGCCGGGCACGTTGGCGCCCACGTACCACGAGTTGGCCGTCGGGTAGAGGGTCAGGTTGGCGCAGTCGTTGACGTGCTGCACCCACGCCGCCTCGGCGGTCGCGGTGGGCTCGATCGTGACGGAACCGTTGTCGCGCAGGAACGCCAGGCGGTCGGCGACCCAGTCGACGTGCTGCTCGATCGAGACCGCCATGTTGGAGAGCACGGACGGGCTCCCGGGGCCGGTGATCAGGAACAGGTTGGGGAAGCCGACCGTGGTCAGCCCGAGGTAGGTCGTCGGTCCGTGCTCCCACTTCGACTTCAGCGTCTGGCCGTCCTTGCCGGTGATGTCGACCGAGACGATCGCGCCCGTCATCGCGTCGAAGCCGGTGGCGAAGACGATCGCGTCGAACTCGAACGATTCGTCGATCGTGTCGATGCCGGTCTCGGTGATCGTCGTGATCGGCTGCTTGCGCAGGTTGACCAGACGGACGTGGGGCAGGTTGTACGTGGCGTAGTAGTTCGTGTCCAGGCACGGGCGCTTGGTGGCGAACGGGTGGTCCGTCGGGCACAGCGCCTCGGCGGTCGCCGGGTCCTCGACGATCTCGCGGATGTGCTCGCGGATCATCTCGGCAACGAGCTCGTTGGCGTCGCGGTTGGTGAGGACGTCGGCGAAGGCGCCGATCGCGGCGTACAGCTCACCGGCCTCCCACGCGACCTCCAGGCGCTCGCGCCGTTGCTCGGGCGTCATCTGGGCCGCGGTCTCGAGCACCTCCGGCAGCGCGACGCCGCCGCGTGACCACTTGCCGGCCGTGCGGTAGGCCTCGCGATCGGCGGCGATCTGCGCCAGGCGCTCGGCCGGCGCCGGCCCGTTCTTGGCAGGCAGGGAGAAGTTCGGAGTGCGCTGGAACACCACCAGCTCCGCCGCCTGTGCGGCGATGATCGGGATCGACTGGATGCCCGACGAACCGGTGCCGATGACGCCGACGCGCTTGCCGGTGAAGTCGACGCCCTCGTGCGGCCAACGGCTCGTGAAGTACACCTCGCCCGTGAAGCGCTCGTGGCCCTCGATGTCCGGTGTCTTCGGCAACGACAGGCAGCCCGTGGCCATCACGTAGGAGCGGCAGGAGATCTGCTGGCCCTGCTCCGTGGTCACCCGCCACAGCGAAGCTGCGTCGTCCCACGTGGCCGATGCCACCCGGGTGGAGAACTGGATGTCCTTGCGCAGGTCGTGCTTGTCGGCGACGTGCTGGAGGTAGCGGAGGATCTCCGGCTGCGTGGCGTACTTCTCGGACCACGTCCACTCGGTCTCCAGCTCCGGATCGAACGAGTAGGTGTAGTCGGTGGTCGGGATGTCGCACCGGGCGCCCGGGTAGCGGTTCCAGTACCACGTACCGCCGACGTCGTCACCGGCTTCCAGGACGGTCGCCGAGAACCCCAGTCCGCGGAGCCGGAACAGCATGTACAGCCCGGCCAGGCCGGCCCCCACGACGACCACGTCGACATCCGGACGCTCTGCGCCCGTACCGTTCGATCCGTTCCCTGCAGCCATGCGGCAATCCCCTCTCATCGGTGCGACAACCCCGGCGTCGCCCTCCGGCGACATTCTCGTGTGCAGAACGGCTCGGCGCCAACAGGGCGGCGCGAGCGGCTACGGCCGTGGTGGTCGGCGCGACGAGGTCGTGGCCAACGTCCCGTAGAGCTTGGCGAGCTCACCGGGCAGCGACGGCACGTCGTCGATCACGAGGTAGTTCTGGTCCGGGCACATCCGTCGCAGGTAGTCGTGCCCGGCCGGATCGATCGTCACGCAGTAGGTGGCGATGCCCGCGTCCGACGCGTCCTGCAGCGCGCGGGCCGTGTCCTGCAGCCCGTACTCCTTGTCGCCGCGGTCCGGTCCGTAGTCGATGTCCTGGGGGTACCCGTCGGAGATGACGATCAGCAGCTTGGTCTTCGCCGGCTGGGCGGCGAGCTTCGCCGTGGTGTGGCGGATCGCCGGGCCCATCCGCGTGTACCGGCGCGGCTTCATCGCCGCCAGCGCGGCCCACGTGGCGGGAGAGGTCCGGTCGCCGAACTCCTTGGTGACGTGGAACTCGACCTTGTCGCGCCCCTCGCCGGAGAAGCCGTACACCGCATGGGAATCCCCGAGGAGCTGCAGCGCGTCGCACATCAACGCCACGGACTCCTTGGCGATGTCGAGCACCCGCCGGCCGGGGTCGGCAGGCGGTCCGTCCTCCCATGGCTCGGCGCCCGCGAAGCGGTAGTCGCTCGGCTCGCCGCCGACCGGCACGATCGGTTCGGGCTCCGGTTCGGCGATCGCCGAACCCGTGGAGGCGCTGAGGTCGACGAGGAACGCGGTCGCGACGTCGCGCGCGGCGCGGTCGCGGCGGATGTGCAGACGCTCGTTCGCCGCGTGGCCGGTGCGCCGATCGACGATCGCCTCGATCACCGCGTCGAGGTCGAGCTCGTCGCCGTCGTCGGACCGGTGCACCCGCACCCAGCCGGTCGGTCGGATGAACGCGAACTGCCGTCGCAAGCGGCTGCCCAGGACGGAGTACCGACGGCGGACGTCGCCGATGAAGGTGAAGTCGTCGCCGCTGAGGCGGCGTTCGATGACGCGGCACCACGCGGGGAGGTGGGTCTGGTTGAGGTAGTCCCATTCGTCGTAGACGTAGATGCGCGCCCCCTCGACGTCGGTCGTCATCGGCGGCGGTCGACCACCGGAACGGCCGTCGAGCTCCGCCTCGACCTCCTCGTCCGATGCCTGGCGCTCGTGGGCGAGCACGTCGGCCGGTTGACCGCCCATCTCGGCCGTCTCGGCACCGTGGTCCTCCTTGCCGACGCTCGGCGGTTGTCCGTCGTCGGTCGGCCTGCCGTCCGCATCGGGCGACGGATCGGCGTCGGCGCCCGAGCCGCGTTCGGGCGAGTCCGTGACGATGCCCTCGTACGTCCGCTGTGCCCCGGTGACGTCGCCGTCCTCCAGCAGCGCGCAGATCGCGACCGCCACACGGGCCGTGTCGGAGACCGTCGCCGTGTCGGCTTCGACCGCGCGGGCTCGTGCCAGCATCCACTCGATCACGGCGGCGTTGCCCGACTCGACCCCCCGGGCGGCGAGCTCGTGATCATCGGCGCCGAGCGAACACAACCGCAGCACCTGCAGCAACGAAGCGCGCGATCCGGATCCGGGCTCCGCTGCGGGCTGTCGCACGTGGTGATCACGCGCCACGGTGAGGATCCGATCGAGGTCGGCATGCGCCCCCGGGTAGTGGCGGCGGGTGGCTGCGTCGATGCGCAGGTCCTCCAGCATCGTGAACACCTCACGCAGGACGTCGGGCCGGGGAGCGCGGGCGAAGAAGCGCTCCAAGTCGGAGCCGCTGCCGTTCGCATCGCTCGCGGACCCGTCCGCATCCTCGTCCGCGAACGCGAGGGTGCCGAACTGGGCGAACCCGATCTGGTGCAGCACCGACGCCCGGTAGGCGCCCCGGTTCTCCCGGTCCGACGCGAAGTCGTCGATCGACGACGGGAGGCGCACGACCGCGCCGGTCGGCAACGTCGTGTCCCACGGCCACCCGGCGTGCGGAGCGTCGACGATCTCCAGCTGCACGCCGACACCGGCGATGCCGTCGGCGAACATGTTCAGCACGCGCTGCACGTCGCCGAGCTCGACGGCCGTCGCGCCCGCCGAGCCGTGCCCGTCCGTCACGGCAGCAGCACGTCGACGATCTCGGTGACGGCACGTTGCACGTCGACGTCGTCGCTGATCGCGCGTGCGATCGCGACATCGCACGCTCGGCGGGGCTCGATCCCGCCGACCACGAGCCGGGCGGCGTAGATGAGCAGGCGGGTGCTCACGCCCTCCTCGAAGCCGTGCTCGCGCAGGTTGCGGGTCTTCTCGCCGATGAGCGCGAGCCGGCGGGCGAGCTCGCGGTCGGCGCCGCTCTCGTGCGCGACGATCTCGGTCTCGACGTCGACGACCGGGTAGTCGAACTCGAGGCTCACGAACCGTTGCCGCGTCGACGGCTTGAGGTCCTTGACGACGCTCTGGTAGCCCGGGTTGTAGGAGATCACGAGCAGGAAGTCCGGGTGTGCCTCGAGCAGCTCTGCCGTCTTCTCGATCGGCAGGATCCGGCGGTGGTCGGTGAGTGCGTGGACGACGACCGTGGTGTCCTTGCGTGCCTCGACCACCTCGTCCAGGTAGCAGATGGCGCCGGTGCGCACCGCCCGCGTCAGCGGACCGTCCATCCACACCGTCTCGTCGCCGGAGAGCAGGTACCGGCCGACGAGGTCGGTCGCGGTGAGGTCTTCGTGGCAGGCAACGGTGACCAGCCGGCTCATCAGGTCCTCGTGGCGACCGCGTCGTTCCGCCAGCCGCCAGGCCATGTGCTCGACGAACCGGGTCTTCCCGCAGCCGGTCGGCCCTTTGAGCAGCACCGGCAGGCGCGCGGCGTACGCCGCCTCGAAGACCTCGACCTCGTCGCCGACAGGCAGGTACCACGGCTCGGCCGTCCGTACGCTCGTCGATCCTTCTCCCTGCATCCCGAGATCATCGTCGGCGTCGCGTGCTCGCGCCATTCGAGGTCGTCCCGATCGGCAGCTCGGGTGGGTCACGGCCCGCTGCGGACCGAGGACGTCCGGGCGCCGCGGGTCATGCGGTGTTCTGCAGACCTCTCACCGCAAACTTCGCGTAATACCTTCCGACATCGTCGATGGTGAGCTTCCTGCCTGGCCTGAACCAGATGAAGACACTGTTGATCATCGTCAGGATCGCCTTCGCGGATGTTTCCGGATCCTCGTCGGAGGAGAACTCGCCCGTGCGTTGCCCCTGGGCGATGAGGTCGTGCACGAACCGCTCGTAGGCGAGCCGACGGGACAGCACCGAGCTGAGGTGCTCCGGATCGAGCGAGCGATAGTCGGTGTAGAAGACGCGGATCAGATCGAGGTTCTCCGTGAACGCGGCGATGTGGTGCTTGATCAGGGCGGCAAGGCGATCGGTGGGCGTTCCCGGCACGTCTCGGGCGAACCGCAACGTGCGGTCCGCGGCGTCGTGGATGGTCTCGGTGATGCCCCACAGGAGCTGTTCCTTGCTATTGATGTAGTAGTACAGCGAGCCTTTCAACAGACCCACCTCGGAGGCAATGTCCTGCAATGAGGTGGCGGCATATCCCCTTCGAAAGAACAACCGCGCCGCGGCGCGGTAGATCTCGTCGGCACGATCGTTGTACTTCGTGGTGTGGCGACGAGGTTCGTTCACTCTGTTGATCCGCTCATGGTACTGAACGCCTCCGCGCGGCTCCGATCCGCGGCGCGCGCTGGGGACGTCGACGCCGCGCAGGATCCACGTACCCATGTTCGACCAGTTGCGCGGCGGCGTCGGAGGGCCAGGTTCAGAACACCCGCCGCTGCACTTGACAGCGCTGACATCGGCTCATACTTTTCTACCTGTCGGAAGGTAGATATCGCCGACCAAGAGGACTCGACCAAGGGGAGTGCAGTGGCTGACGCAGTGCTCGTTGAACAGTCGGACAACGTGCTGAAGTTGACGTTGAACCGGCCGGAGAAGCTCAACGCGGTGACCTACGAGATGATCGGGATCCTCCTCGATCAGCTCAATCGGGCGAAGGAGGACGACGACGTCCGCGCGGTGCTGCTCACCGGCGCGGGTCGCGCGTTCTCCGCCGGAGACGACATCAAGGGCATGGGAGAGCTCCCGCGCGAGCTCAGCCCCGGCGAGCACCCCGTGGGTGCGATGCAGCAGGTGCTGATGAAGACGTGGTACTGGCTGCGCAAGCCGACCGTCATCGGCCTGCGTGGCAGGTGCCACGGCATCGCCCAGGACATGACCTTGGCCGCCGACTTCCGGATCGTCTCGAACACCGCGGTGATGGGCGACATGCGCGCCAAGCGCGCCGTCCCCGTCGGCAGCGGCGGTACCTACCTGCTGCCGCGGATGATCGGTTTGCCCGCGGCGACGGCGCTGATGCTGACGGGCGAGACGATCAACGCTGATCAGATCGAACGTCTCGGACTGGCGACCAAGGTCGTCGACGACGAGGCGCTGGACACCGAGGCGTTCCAGTTCGCCGCGACGATGGCGCAGGCACCGACGAAGGCGATCGGGATCATGAAGT
>JAODBQ010000315.1 GCA_025464045.1 Ilumatobacteraceae bacterium | reverse complement strand
GAACGATGACGAGGTGACGTGACGGCTCGCTCGAGACGTGTCGCCACGTCCTTGTGGAAGTCCTGGCGGTTGCTCGTGCCGGCGACCGGCAGCTCGATGCGGGCGATCGCTCGCGGCGGATCGTCGAAGTCGGCGGCCGTCAGCAACACCTGATCACGCCGGGTCGTCAGCCCGGTCAGCCGCATCCCGCCCTTGCGGTGCGCGGTGGCCAGCACGGCCACCCGTCCGACGTACTTGCCCTTCTCGGCGTAGATGACGTCGCCGGGGCGCAGCTTCATCAACGCCAGCGAGATCAGATCGTCGCGTCCGCCGACGTGCCCGCCGTGCACCCCCTGCGGCCGGTCGGCGTTCGCCCGCCGGCGGCGGTAGTCCTCGATGTCGCCGTACGGGCTGCGCGACCGCTCCAGCAGGTCGGCGAGGTGCGCCTGGCGACGCTCGAGCCTGGCCTCGAGCTTCACCACGTCGCGGTCGGCCTGGTACTGGGCGAACGACAGGTTGAGGAGGTGGTGGGCGGTCTCGCTGGAGTAGGCGCGCACGAGGTTGGCAGCCATGTTGTACGTCGGACGGAAGGCCGAGTTGAGGTGGAACGTGCGGCTCCCGGCGAGCGCGGCGACCTGGTCGAACGGGACGAACGGGCTCCACAGCACCACCGCGTGGCCGAGGTCGTCCAGCCCGCGGCGACCTGCCCGGCCGGTGAGCTGGGTGTACTCACCGGGCGTGAGGAACTGGTGGTGGTCGCCCGTGAACTTGGAGAGCTTCTCGATGACCACCGTCTTGGCCGGCATGTTGATGCCCACCGCGAGCGTCTCGGTGGCGAACACCGCCTTGACGAGCCCCTCGACGAAGCAGGCCTCGACCACCTCCTTGAACGGCGGCACCATCCCCGCGTGGTGGGCGGCGACACCCGCCTCGAGCTGGGCGAGGAACTGGCTGTAGCCGAGCACCGCGAGGTCCGCCGGATCGATGCCCCCGAGCCGGGCGTCGACGATCTCGCGGATGCGGTCGCGCTCGGCGCCCGACGTCAGCCGGACCCCGGCGGCAACCGCGGACCGGGCCGCCTCGTCGCACTGGTTGCGGCTGAAGATGAACGAGATCGCGGGCAGCATCCGGTGCTGCTCGAGCAGCTCCAGGACCTCGCTCCGTGAGGGCGTGAACAGCCGCCGCCTGCCCGCGTTGCGCGCCGGACCACGGCTGCCGCGCCCGCTGCGCGCCGCCTCCGCGTCGAGCCGTTCCGCCTCCGGGTTCGGACGACCGTTGATCAACGTCGGCAGCAGATGCAGGCGGTCGTGGGTCTTGTCGCCGATCAGGTACAGGTTGTCGAGGCGCACCGGACGGCGCTCCTCGACGATCGCCGCGGTGTGCCCACGCACCGTGGTGATCCACTCGGCCAGCTCCTCGGCGTTGCTCACCGTCGCGGACAGGCAGACCAGCCGCACCTCCTCCGGGAGGTGGATGATCACCTCCTCCCACACCGGCCCGCGGTACGTGTCCTGCAGGAAGTGGACCTCGTCGAGCACGACGATCGCGAGAGCGTCGAGCGCCGCGCTGCGTGCGTAGATCATGTTGCGCAGCACCTCGGTGGTCATCACCACCACCGGCGCGTCGCCGTTGATCGAGTTGTCGCCGGTGAGCAGACCGACGTTCTGAGGTCCGAGGCGCATCGCCAGATCGTGGTACTTCTGGTTCGACAGCGCCTTGATCGGTGCGGTGTAGAACGCCCGCTTGCCGCGGCGGATGGCGTCGTCGATCGCGTACTCGGCGACGACCGTCTTGCCGCTGCCGGTGGGCGCGGCGACGAGCACCGAGCTGCCGTTGTCCAGCGCGTCGAGCGCGCGCAGCTGGAACTGGTCGAGCGGGAAGTCGTAGTGCGCGACGAGGGCGGCGCGTTCCGCTGCGGACACCGGCTCCATCATCGCGCCGGCGGTCAAGTCGCCGCTGCGGCCTTCCGCTTGCGGCGCTGGATGAAGTACCCGATGAACACCGAGAACACGTAGAAGATCGACATCGGGATCGCGAGGGCGAGCATCGAGTACGGATCGCCACTGGGCGTGATCACCGCGGCGATCACGAAGATGATCATGATCGCGTAGCGCCACTGCTTCTTCAGCGTCTGCGGTTGGAGGACGCCGACGATCTGCAGGAACACGAGCAGCACGGGGAACTCGAAGCCGATCCCGAACGCGGCGACCATCAGTCCGACGAGGCTGATGTACTTGCTGACCTGGAACGTGGCCCGCACGTCGGTGCCCGACCAGGCGATCAGGAACTCCAGCGACTTCTCCAGCGTGAGGTAGGCGATCGCGGCGCCGAGCAGGAACAGCAGCACCGACGAGAACACGAACGGGATCGCGTACTTCTTCTCCTTGGCGTGGAGCGCCGGCACGACGAACCGCCAGATCTGCCACAGGATCACCGGCAGGGCGAGGATGATCCCGCCGTACGTGGACACCGACAGCCGCGTCGTGAGGCCCTCGAGCGGGCCGAGCGTGTACAGGCTGGCGTCGCAGAACCCGGCCGGCTTGCTCTTGCACAGCTCGTGGTAGGGGTGCAGCAGGAAGTTCAGCACGTGGTCGTACAGCGCCATGATGACGATGATCCCGATCACCACCGCGAGCACGACGCGCATGATGCGCGTGCGCAGTTCGCCGAGGTGCTCCATGAGCGTCATGGCGTCGTCGGGCGTCTTGATCTTGGGCCGCTTGGCACGCCCTGTGAAGGGCACTCTCATCCGGAGGCAACCTCGTCGTCCGTGGCGCCGACGTCGACAGCGACGTCATCGATCGAGCGGTCGTCACGATC
>JAODBQ010000302.1 GCA_025464045.1 Ilumatobacteraceae bacterium | reverse complement strand
GCCGGCATGCCAGGGAGGCCGGCACGGCACGAACCCGTGGGTCGGTCAGGTCCGGGCCGGATCTCGACGCACGAGGTTGCCGAGCTGTTCGAGGTCGCGCTCGGCGTGGCACTGGCGCCGGTACAGGTCGGTCTCGGCCAGGATCCGGTGGATCCCCGGGAGCATCGCCAGCGGGCCGGGTCCGAGGGCGCGGGGCACCCGGTCGGTGATCTCGGCCACTGCCACGTCGACGAGATGCCGCACGCGCAAGGCTCGCCGGTGCGCGGCCGCCGCGTCGCTCGGGCCGTGGTCGATCTCGTCGGCCGCGACCGCCAGCGCGGCCCGCATCTGCCACAGCAGCGCGTCGATGGCACCGAGGTGCGCGGTGGCGTGCGGGTCGGTGCGCCACCCCTCCTGCAACTGACCGACGAGTCCTGCCGCGCAGCCGGCCCAACAGGCGGCGACGCCGACGGCCCCGTGCCAGAAGCCCGGCCGGTCGAGGTACCAACCGTCGGTGCCGATGATCGCATCGTCGTCGAGCAGGACGTCGAAGTCGACGGTGCGCGTGTCGGTGTCGACGAAGGCGGGCGAGGTCCAGTCGGTGGGTTGCAGATGCACGCCGGGGTCACCGATCGCGACGAGCGCGAGCGCGTTGCGCGCGTCGAGCTCGGCGGTCACGAGCGCATGGCTGACCAGCCCGGCACCGCTGCACCACGGCGTCGATCCGCGCAGGCGTGATCGCCGTCGCCCGCTGCAGCGGGTGAGCGTGACCGGCTCGGCGCCCCGCGCGGCCCAGACGCCGAGGATCGAGCCGTCCGGGGGGGCGGGCCGACCGGCCTCGGCGAGGATCGCCAGGGCATCGGTGTGCGCCTCCACCAGACGCCCGAGCGACGGGTTCTCCGCGGCGGCGGCCCACAGCTGCTGGAATCGCTCGCGTGTCGCTCCGCCGCCGGGCAGCGGGATCGCGGCGGACCGCGCGACCGTCAGCGACCGCAGCCGGGACGCCTCCGCCGTCACCTGTGCCACACCGCGGCGACGAACTGCTCGTGGCGACGTTCGTCGTCGGGCGGCCCGAGCACCTCGCCGAGGACCTCGTGCACCTCGGAACCGTGCAGCAGGTGGTCGTCGGAGTGTCCGAGCCAGTGGACGGCGACGAGGCGCCCGGGGCTGCTCAGCAGGTCGGCAGTGCGCCGCACGAGCTCGGCGAGCTCCACCCGGTCCCAGTAGTAGCCGAGCTCGGAGAGCACGACGAGGTCGAACGATCCCGCCGGCCACCACTCGGGGAGTGCGCCCACCGACAGCCCGACGTGGTCGAACGCGTCGACGCGCCGGCGGGCCGTGGCGATCGCGCTGGGGGAGGGATCGACCGCCACGACCTCGTCGCACACCGCCGCGAGCTGCGCGGTGAGCACCCCGACCGAGCAACCTGGCTCGAAGCCGCGGCGGTGCCCGCGGCCGACGAGCTCCATCGTGGTCGCGTAGCGCTCCAGCTCGTATGGCGACGTGGCGAAGTTCCACGGATCGCCGTCGCGCGCGTACGGCGGCTCGAACGTCGCAGGATCGACCCTCATGCCGGGATCAGGATCTCGAACGGGCGATCGAAGCGGGGCAGGTGATCGCGGGGCACGACGGGCACCGCGCCGAACAGCTGCGATCGGTGGCAGGCGATCGCGGCGCGCTTGGCGTTCATCGCGACGTCGCCGAGCTGGATGCGCCGGCCGCGACGCGCGATCGGCGAGGCCGAGGGGTCGTGCCAGTGCCACGCCCACACCGGGAAGTACCACAGCTGGGCGCCGGCCGACGTGGCCGCCCGGCAGGCCGCCGCCCCGGCGGCATCGTGGTCCGGGTGTCCGTCGCCGTCGAGCGTCACGAAGACGACGTCGCCCGGGCGGATGTCGTGGGCGAGGCGCTCGTCGAGCTCGCGGGAGCAGTCCCCGAGCCGTCCGTCGGGCAAGCCGTAGCGCACCACCGTCGGGTCCTCCACGAGGTGGTGCACGGCCCGGTCGAGCTCCGCGCGACGCACGCGGGCGAGGTGGGCAACATTGGTCGGCGCGGCCTCGCCATCGGTCAGGCAGATGAACGCGGCCGGCACCCCGGCGGCACCGAGCTCGGCGACGGTGCCCCCCACGCCGAGCGATTCGTCGTCGGGATGCGGGGCGACGACCACGACGCGCCGATCGACCAGCACGCACGGGTCGATCGTGGGGACCGTGCGCAGCGCATCCAGCCACTGCGCCTCGGGCGGCCCTGACCGGTCGAGGTCGATCACCATGGCGAGTTCCCGGTCGAGCTGGGCCGTCATCGCACCCCGGCGGTCATCCATGACGTTCCTTCCATTCGCTCGGCCCCGGCGATCGAAGAGCAGCGTCGTCGGGGTACCCGCTCGGGTGCCGGGCTAGTCATCGTCGGTCCCACACTCGTTCGGCGCGTCCGCGGTTCGCTGCGCGACACGGCCCTCATCCGGGTGACCGTCGTTTACGGCGTCGCCGCGCCGGGGATGTGTCGCCGCGATCGACGACCGGTTCGTAGATCGCGAGGAGGGTGCCACGGTGTCAGTTCCCGAGCGAGTCGTCGGGCAGCACGGCGCGAGCGCACGGCCACAGCGACGCAGCGAGCTGATCGAGCGGGTGGTGATCGCAGTCCCCGCGCGCAACGAGCAGGACCGGATCGGCGACTGCCTCGCCAGCCTCGATCGCGCCGCCCGGCGCTGGGGCGGACCCGTCACCGCGGTGCTCGGCGCGGACTGCTGCACCGACCGAACGGCGTCGATCGCGCGGGCCTTCGCGCCGACGGCGATGACGTTGCGGACGATCGAGGGCCGGTGGCGGCGGCCGTCGGCGGCGCGGCGGGCGGTCGTCGATCTCGTCTGCGGGCAGCTGGACGCCGAGGTGCTGGCGCGGGTCTGGATCGCCAACACCGATGCCGATTGCACCGTGCCCGTCGATTGGATCGTCCGTCAGGTCGCGCTCGCCGACGCCGGCGGTGACGTCGTCGCCGGCGTCGTCCGACTGGACCCCGCCGACACCCCCGTGCACCTGCTGGCCGCGTTCACGGCGCACTACCAACGCGACGGCGCGAGCAGCCGCGGCCACGTCCACGGTGCCAACATCGGCCTGCGCGCCAGCACCTACCGGGCGGTCGGCGGGTGGCGTGCATCGACCGCCATCGGCGAGGAGCACCACCTCGTCAACGCGGCGATGCGCCGCGACGCGACCATCTGCTGGGCGGACGACCTGGCCGTGCGCACGAGTGGCCGCACCACGAGCCGCGTCCGCGGCGGGTTCGCCACCGTGCTCGACCGCCTGCATCGCGACGCGGCGGTCGCCGACTCGGCCTGAGCCGGTCGCGTCACGCGCAGGATTCGAGCAGCAGATGTTGTCGGGCGATCTCGGGCTGCTCTACCCGGCAGCCGCCGAGGCCGAGCCCGTCACGGCCGACCGGCCGACCACGTCGGCCAGCAGCAGCGCGACGTCGCCTGCGGCATCGGTCCAGGTGTGCTGCACCGCGAACCCGGCCTCGGCGAGCTCGTCGACGATGCGCGGCAACCGGAACTTGGTCGAGATCTCGACCCGGATCTCCTCGCCGTCGTTCAGCTCGAGCCGCATGTCGGCACCGGGGATGTCGACGACCTGGCCGTCGTTGACCCGCAGCCGCAGGTCCATCCGCTCGTGCACCGGGTCCCAGAACGCGACGTGATCGAACGAAGCGGTGTCGAAGTCGGCACCCAGCTCGCGGTTGAGCACGTCGAGCAGGTTGAGCGTGAACCGAGCCGTGACGCCCTGGGAGTCGTTGTACGCGGCGACGAGACGGTCGAGCGACTTGACCAGGTCGACGCCGAGCAGCAGCGAGGCGCCGACCGGCAGGTTCGCGGCCAGGTTGTGCAGGAACGCCCGGCGCTCCTCGACGTACAGGTTGCCGATCGTCGAACCGAGGAAGGCGACCATCGGCCGCCCGTCCGTGGGCAGGTGGGCGAGGTGCAGCGTGAAGTCGCCGACGACGCCGTGGACCGCCAGGCCGGGGTACCTCGCGCGCAGCTCCTCGGCCGCGTCGCGCAACGTCTGCTCGCTGACGTCGAACGGCACGAACCGCTGCAGCTGACCGGTGGCGGTGAACGCGTCGAGCAGCGTGCGGGTCTTGTCCGACGTGCCGGAGCCCAGCTCGATCAGGGTGTCCGCTCCGGAGCGCGCCGCGATCTCGCCCGCACGCTCGTGGAGGATGGAGCGCTCGGCCTCGGTGGGGTAGTACTCGGGCAGGCGGGTGATCTCGTCGAACAGCTCACTGCCGCGACTGTCGTACAGCCAGCGCGGCGAGAGCCGGCGGGGGTGTCGTCCGAGGCCGCGGCGCACGTCGTCCACCAGCGCGGCGTTGCGCCAGTCGCGCTGCAGGTGGTGCTCGAACGTCGGGCGGGGGCTGGTGGGTGGGGTCATCGACTGCTCCAGGAGAAGGGCGAGCGCCGTGGCGGCGTCCACGTCGGCCGTCCGTACCCATGATCCGCGCTCTCCGACCGAACGTAGCGGCCGATCTCGCCGATGGCTCCTGCCCGGGCGGCTCGCAGCCCCGCCGTGCTCGGCCGCGCGGCTGGCTACGGGTGCTTGGTCAGGTACCCGGCGATCGCCGTCCCGAGGTTGCCGGACGCCTTGGCCGCCGCAGTCGCATCGCCCGCCTTGGCGGCGGTGTCGAGGGCCGTGATCGCATCCTCGATCGACAGGTACGTCTCCGGCTCCTTCGTCTTCACCGTGCCCTCCACCTGCAGCCAGTCGGTCTCCAGCCGCTCGCCGGCGTCGCTCACCTTGCCGGTCGCCGCCACCGAGGCGGTCACGGTGGCTGCGGTGGCGAGCATCTTGGTCAGGCCTGCGGCCACCGTCGTGTCGTCGGCCTGGTGCTCCTCGGGTGAGGTGCCTGCCCCGGTGGCGCCGGTGCTGGACGCCGTGGTGACCGTGGCCACCGCCGTGGTGGTCGTTGCCGTCTTGGTGTCGCTGGAGCAGGCGGCGAGACCGGCGACGGTCGCCAGGACGAGGAGCCCCGCACAGATGCGGGTCCTGACGCGGGTCGGTGTGCGGGCGAGATGTGTGGTCGTCATGGCGGATGACTATAGGCAACCCTTACACGCGGGCAAGGATCATCCGCTGCCGAGGAGCTCCGCCTCCCCCGGCACGCCCTCAGGCGAGCGTCAACTCGAGCGCGACCGTGCCGGCCGGATCGGCGACGAAGTCGCCGGCACCGACGGCGCCGGCGAGCTCGCCCGCGCACGAACCGGTGACGACCGTGAGCGCCGCCTTCGCCGCCCCGTCGGCGAACCCCCCGACGTGCTGCAGGACGAGCGTGCCGGTGCGGCCGGCGACCGTGCCGCTGATCCGCTCCAGCCCGACGAACGCCGCGGTCCCGTCGGCGGCGTAGGCCATCAGCCACTCGGTCGTCGACGTGCCGTCGATGTCGCCGGTGTAGGTCTTGGTGACGTGGGCCTTGGTCAGCTTGCCGGCACCGGCGTGCACGTCGAACTCGTGCTCGTCCCACTTGGTGACGTCGAACGATGCGGTGATGTTCGTCATGTGCGTTCTCCTCGTGCTCCTCGTTGTCCGTCTGCGTACGTCACAGCTCTAGCCCGCGCGACCGTCGGAACGCGCACGCGGGGTCGTGCCAGCCGACGCACGACCGGTACGGTCCGGCTCCGTGATCGAGCACCACATCGACATCCAGACGCGTCACGGCGCGATGAACACCTTCGTGACCTACCCGGAGGAAGGCGGCCCGTTCCCGGTCGTGTTGTTCTACATGGACGCTCCCGGCAAGCGCGAGGAGCTGCACGACATGGCGCGGCGTCTCGGCACGTCCGGCTACTACGTGGTGCTGCCGAACCTGTACTACCGCTCCACCCGCGAGTTCGACTACACCGCGGGCGATCCGACCGAGACCAGCGCGCAGATGTTCGCGTACATGGGCACCCTCGACGACGACCTGATCGAGTCGGACACCGAAGCGATGTTCGCCCTCGTCGACGCGGATCGGCAGGCCGACGCGACACGGGTTGGTGCCGTCGGCTACTGCATGAGCGGACCATTCTCGTTCGCGGTGGCGTGCCGGTTCCCAGAGCGGATCCACGCGGCCGCCTCGGTCTATGGGGTCCGCCTGTTCGGCGAGGGCTCGTCGGCGGCGATCGCCCAGCAGGCGCAGGGCGAGCTGTACTTCGCCTGCGCCGAGACGGATCGCTACGCCCCCAAGGAGATGATCGACGAGCTCGAGGCGCACCTGCGGTCGATCGGCGCCAACGCCAGGGTCGAGTGGTACCCGGGCACCCACCACGGCTTCGCGTTCCCGCAACGACCGGTGTACGACAAGCTCGCAGCGGAGCGGCACTGGGAACGGTTGCTGTCGTTGTTCGATCGCAACCTGCGCTGTCGCGCAACGTCGGGCGCCTGACGACGTCCGGGTCGCGGCGTCGTTCGCGCGGCGCGTGCGGCGCGACGGTCGTCAGGCCCGACGTTCGTGGTCGATGAACTGCTCGACGAGCGTGGTCGACACCTCCTGCGCCTCGACGAAGGGCACGTGGCCGACGTCGTGGAGGACGTGCAGGCCGGCGCGGGGCAACGCCGCCCACGTGGCGATGTGGTTGCGGATCGGCACGTGCCGATCACGGTCGCCGGCGATCAGCAGTGTCGGCGCGGCGATCTCGGCCAGCCGGTCCTCGATCACGAACGTGCGCATCGAGCGCGCTGCGCCCTCGATGTGGCGCGGATCGGCGCGCAGCACGGTCGCTTCGAGCGCCGCGATCGTGGCTGCGTCGGGGAGCCGGCGGAACGCCGCGCGCAGGAGCGCGCGCTGGTCGTCCCGGCTCGGGTGGGCGAGCAGCTCGGCGGTCGGCCCGTCGACGAAGTCGAGCCCGCGGGTGGACGCCGGCGCGAACAGCACCAGCCCTGTCGGCGTGTCCGGCTGGTCGAGCGCGAGCTGCAGGGCGATCGCCGCGCCGAGGCTGTGGCCGACCAGCAGGGGGCGTTCGATCGTGCGGGCACGCAGGAGCTCGCCGAGGTCGAGCGCCAGCTCGCCGATCGTCGAGCGCTGCCAGGTGGGCGGGGCCGCGCTGTCACCGCAGCCCGGCAGATCGACCGCCGTGAACCGTCGACCGCCGAGTGCGAGGCCGCCGATGAACCGCTCCCAGGCGGTGTGGTCGTTCTGGAAGCCGTGGACGAACACGACGTCGACGGGGCCGTCGCCCCACTCGTGCCACCCCCACCGCAGACCGCGGACCGTCGTTGCCCCGTGTCGCCCGTCCATCGCCAGAGTCTCGTCGCGGCTCGCGCAGCCCGCCGTGCCGGGAAGCCGTCCGTCGTGCAACCGGACGCCGCGTGCAACCAGACGGCGCCGGCGTCGGTGGTGCCGCTCGCGCCGCTCTCGGGAAGGATGGTGGCGTCCGACGTGTGCCCGCCCGCTGCACGTCATCCCGCGAGACGGCCGGGCGAGGAGGCCTCGTGCGCGCGATGATCGCCCAGCAACCCGGACCGCCGGAGGTGTTGCCCGTCGTCGAGGTCCCCGATCCGCGGCCGGGACCAGACGGCGTCCTCGTCGCTGTCGCGGCTGCGGCGCCGCGGTCGCCCGACGGCTCGGTGCCGCCGAACGGCGCGGCATGAGCTCCCGCGAGGTTGCTCCGGCGGGTCGGTCATGACCATCGATCTCGGTGCCGCAGCCGACTTCTTGACGATGAACGGCCGCATGCTCGAACGCCGACGGTTCGAGCTGCTGCTCGGACGCGAAGGCCCCGAGTCGGCACTCGTCGCGCTCGACGCCTACCGGAACCCGGACGGCGGTTACGGCTGGGGGATCGAACCCGATCTGCGCGCGGCCGAGAGCCAGCCGGCCGGGGCGCTGCACGCGTTCGAGGTGTTCGAGGAATGCGGCACGGCCGCCGGGTCGCGGCCGGCCGAGCTGTGCGACTGGCTGTCGCGCGTGAGCCTGCCGGACGGCGGTCTGCCGTTCGCGCTCCCCGTCGCCGTCGCGGCTGGTTGCGCGCCGTTCTGGGTGCACGCCGATCCGATGTCGTCGTCGTTGCACATCACGAGTGCCGTTGCCGGTGCGGCGCACCGGGTCGGCGCCTCGGACCCGGCGGTCGCCACGCATCCGTGGTTGGCCGCGGCCACCAGGCTGTGCCTCGAACGGCTCGACGCACGCACCGAGCGGCTCTCGACGCTGGAGCTGCTGTACGTGCTCGGGCTGCTCGACGCGGTCCCGGCAGCGGAGCCACGCGCGGCCACCCACCTCGCACGGCTGGCCGCGACCGTGCCGGCGTCGGGGGCGATGCACGTCGAGGGCGGCGCCCCCGACGAGATGATCCACGCGATCCAGTTCTCACCGATGCCGGGTCGGCCCGTGCGCGGGTACTTCGACGCGGCCGTGATCAGCGCCGACCTCGACCGGCTCACCGCCGGCCAGCGCGGGCACGGCGGCTGGGAGGTCGACTTCGGTTCGTTCTCACCTGCCGCGGCGCTGGAGTGGAACGCCTACGTGACCGTCAACGCGGTCAAATCGCTGCGCGCCAACGGTCGCGCCTGACCGCGTCGTGATGGCTGCCGTTGCCTGCCGAGGTGGTCAGGAGGAGCCGTGGCGGAGCAGGCCGGCGACGTAGTTCGCCTGGCCGAGGTGCTGGAAGCAGTCCTCGGCAACGCTGACGATGCGCACCGCGACGGTGACCGGCGGATCCCAGCGGTCGTCGATGATCTCGTCCAACCGGGCCGCGTCCTGGAGTCCGACCAGCTCGATCGTCATCGCGTGGACGGCTGCCTGGTAACCGTCGAACAGGTCCCGATCAGGGACGCGGGTCGCCGCGACCTCCGCGTCGCTGAAGCCGTAGCCGGTGGCATCGGGAGGGAACGGGAGCCCGAACCGTTCGGCCCACCCGTCGCGCGTCCACACCTGCTCGATCCCCGCGATCTCGGCGAGGTGATCGTCCTGGACCCGGGTGAGGTGCCACACGAGCCAGCCGATCGAGTTGCCGATGCCGTCGGGACGCACGCTCAGCTCGTCCACACCCACGCTGCCGAGCAGGTCGTGCACCCCATCGCGGACGCGTTGGAACGCGTCCTCCAGGAGGTCGTTCGCCGTCGCCACGTCGGCGCTCAGCTCCTCGGCCGGAGCTCGCCGATGAGCTCGTTGTCGCGACCGACCCGCGCCGAACCGCTGAACGTCAGCTCGCGCGTCGGTGTTCCCGGACCCCACGGGCCCTGTACCCCGCCCAGTGTGCGCCACGTGCGCAGCCCGAGCAGGTCGGCCAGCTCGTCGTCGGCGCCGGCCACGATCGCCGGATCGGTCGACAGGACGTAGTTCTCCTGTTGGCGGATGAACGGCCGCACGAAGTAGGTGAGCACGCCGTAGCGGTACTGGTCGGCGGTGGTGTTCGCCCCGGTGCCGTGCCAGATCCGCCCGTCGAACACGAGCGCGGTGCCGGCCGGACCGACGCCGGGGATCGTCTCCACCCCGCCGCGCGGCGGCTCCGCTTGCACTCGGTGGCTGCTCGGCAGCAGGCGGGTGGCTCCGATCTCGTCGGTGAAGTCGTTGAGCATCCACATCACGTTCATCGTCAGCGGCAGGTCGATCGAACGCGGGGAGAAGCCCTGGTCGCTGTGCAGGACCATCGGCACCCCACCGGGGCCGGTGATGTTCGCGGTGTGGCTGGACAGCAGGTAGTCGCCGTCGAGGATGTGGCGGGCGAGCGCGCGCACGAGTGGCTTGGTCAACAGGTCGCGGAACACCTGTCCCTTGCTCGGCAGGTTCCACACCCGCTGGTTGGCGCCACCACCGTCCATGAACGCGACGCCGAGCTCACGTTCGGCCTGCGCCTGCTCGGTGAGCCGAGTCATCAGCGCCGCCCGCTCGGCGGGGCTGAGGGCATCAGCGATGCGGGCCACGCCGTACTCGTCCAGGTGCGCCTTGGCCTCGTCGAGATCGGTGGTCAGGGGCGGCAGGCTCGGTACGTCGGTCCGCGCGACGTCGTCGATCACGGTCATCGGTGACTCCTTGTTCGCAGGGTCGTGGTGCCATGATCCCACGACGTCATGCCCGCCGCGGCACCGGGTCCGCCTCGTGACCGCGGCGTCGGCAACGACCGCGGCGCTCGGACCGTTTAGCGTCGGCACCCGTGACATCCGATCAGTTCAGGGCATTCACCGCGACCACCAACGACGGCGCCGTCGAGCGCAAGGTGACGACGATGTCGGCCGATCAGCTCCCCGAGGGCGTGCTGATCGCCGTCGAGCGTTCCAGCGTCAACTACAAGGACGGGCTGGCGTCGACCGCCAACGGTCGGGTGGCGCGCATCTCCCCGCTCGTGCCGGGCATCGACCTCGCCGGCACCCTCGTCGACGGCGGCGAACCCGTCATCGCTCACGGCTACGACATCGGCGTCTCCCGCCACGGCGGCTATGCCGAGCTGGCCAGCGTGCCGGCGGAGTGGATCGTGGCGCTGCCGGACGGGCTCGATCTCCGCCAGGCGATGATCATCGGCACGGCGGGGTTCACTGCCGCGCTGTCGGTCGTCGCGCTCGAGGAGCGCGGGCTGACGCCCGCCGACGGGCCGGTGCTCGTCACCGGCGCCACCGGTGGGGTCGGCAGCATGGCCGTCAGCATCCTGGCCACCCGCGGCTACGAGGTCGTCGCCAGCACGGGCAAGTCCGAGTCCGAGCCGTACCTGCGGTCGCTCGGAGCGGCCGAGGTGATCGACCGCTCGGTCCTCGGCGGCGAGGCCGGCAAGCCCCTCGAGTCGATGCTCTGGGCGGCTGCGGTCGACTGCGTCGGCGGTACCACGCTGGCCAACGCGCTCGCGCGCATCCGCTACGGCGGTGCCATCGCGGCCAGCGGCCTCACCGGGGGCGCGGCGGTGCCGACGACGGTGCTGCCGTTCATCCTGCGCAACGTCGCCCTGCTGGGCATCGACTCGGTGCAGACCCCGATCGAGCGCCGCCGTGATGTGTGGCGCCGCCTCGGCAGCGACCTGAAGCCCGCCGCGCTCGACGAGATCGGGCGCGACGTCGGGCTCGACGCGATCGGCCCCGAGCTCGACTCGATCCTGCTCGGCGGGCAGTCCGGCCGGGTCGTGGTCGACGTCCGCAACTGACGTCGAGCGCTCTCGCGCGCTCGCGCCGCGCGGCGGCGGACCTTCGATCAGACGACGGTCACGGTGACGTCGATGTTGCCACGCGTGGCGTTGCTGTACGGACAGACC
>JAODBQ010000281.1 GCA_025464045.1 Ilumatobacteraceae bacterium | reverse complement strand
TCGTGCTCTCCAAGCTCGTCACCTGGATGCGCAAGCAGAGCGGCACGACCGACCTCCGGGCCTTGCTGTACATGGACGAGGTGGCCGGCTACCTGCCGCCGACGGCGACCCCGCCGACCAAGAAGCCGATCATGACGTTGATGAAGCAGGCCCGTGCGTTCGGGGTCGGCGTCGTGTTGAGCACGCAGAACCCGGTGGACGTCGACTACAAGGCGCTGTCGAATGCCGGCACGTGGATGATCGGGCGGCTGCAGACTGATCGCGACAAGCAACGCCTGCTCGCCGGCATGAGCGCCGCGGCAGGCGGGGTCGACGTCAGAGCCCTCGGGGACACGATCTCCGGACTCGCCAAGCGCGAGTTCGTCCTGCGCCGGGCAGGCAAGGACCAGCCCGAGGTGTTCACGACCCGCTGGGCGATGAGCTACCTGCGCGGCCCGCTGACCCGCGAACAGATCAGCGCGCTCATGTCCGAGCAGAAGGGCGCCCTGCAGACCGCGCCGACACCGCCGACACCTGCCGCGCCAGCGCCTGCCACGTGTGCCCCCACACCAACGGTCTGGGCCGCTCCAGGATCCGCACCAGCAGCACCGCCGTCGATGGCCCCCTCGGCCACGCCGCCGGTCCCGCCCGCACCCCCAGCGCCGGCCGCGCCACCCGCCTCGTCGCCAGGGCTCGCGGCCGACCAGTCGCCGGTGATGCCCGACGTCGCCGCCGGCATCCCCGTGCGGTACGCGGACGTCGCTGCGCCGTGGCTCGCCACGGTCGGCGCCAACCCGCGGGGGACGGTGCGGTCCGCTGCAATCGTTGCTCGCGTGGCACTCCGCTACGACGACGACAAGGCCGACCTCGTGCACGACGAGGAGTACGAAGCCGTGCTCCACCCTCTCGGCGAGCAGGTCGACGCGAGCCTCGCGGTCGCCGTCGACTACGACGACCGGGACCTGCGCCAGAGCGCACCGTCCCAGTGCGTGTACCGGCTCCCCCTCGCGCCGGTGCAGACGAAGTCGTTCTGGGCAGAGGTCGAACGCAACCTCGTGGACCAGCTGGTGCGCTCACGCACGATCGAGTTGCAGACCAACCGTGGGCTCAAGTTGTACAGCCGTCCGGGCGAAACGGCCGATCAGTTCTTCCAACGCTGCCATGCGGCAGCCGACGCGCGCGGCGACGCGGAGACCGCGAAGCTGCGCGACAAGTACGCGGCGAAGGTCACCAGGCTGCAGCAGTCCCTGCAGGCCGCGGAGGACAACGCCCAGCTGCTCGAGACCCAGCAGAAGGGCCGGCGCAGCGAGGAGATCCTGTCCACGGCAGGATCGATCCTCGGTGGGCTGCTCGGCGGCCGCACCTCGCGTGGTGGGATGCTCGGCTCCGTCCTCAGCAAGGGCGGTACCGCCGCCGGCCGGCGGTCGCGAACCGCGGCGGCGGGCGATCGGCTCGACGCTGCGGAGAACAAGATCCAGGCGCTCCACGAGCAGCTCGAGGACGCCGAGACGGAGCTCAGCGACGAAGTCGCGGCGATCGACGCGAAGTGGATGACGATGGCGAAGGACATCGGTACGAGCGCCGTCCCGCTCGAGCGCAGCGACGTGCACGTGAGCCAGCTCAACCTCGTCTGGCTCCCGGTCGACTGAGCACCGGCCACCGTCCGCCCGAACCGAACCCGACCTCGAACCCGCCGATGACGCAACCGGGCGCACCCGCTCTGCGATGCTCAGCGCCGCCAGGACGGCCCATCATCGGGTGGCAACGTGGACGGTCCGACGTGGGCGTCCAGCCATGCGTTCATCGCGGCCGCGGCGGTCCACGCCTCGCGCACCTTGGCGACGACCGTCCGCGTCTGCATCCACGCGGCCTGATCCCACTCGCGTGAGACGACGAGGCCTCTGCGGCGCAGCAAGGTGATCCGCGGATGATCCTTCGGGTAGCCACGCGGTGCGGTCTTCAACGCGTCCATCGCCGAGGCGCGCATCCCGCTGCGTTCGAGCTCGGTCACGATCGCCTCGATCTCCGCACCCGTGGCCGTCGCGTCCACCGCGCCGCGGAACCGCTGCAGCTGATCCGCGGCCATGTGGTAGTAGCCGGAGCCGGCGAGGATGCCCGCGGCGGAGAAGTGCACGTAGTGACCGGCGCCGCCCTGCGACTCGCCGAACGCACCGATGTGGTCCTTGTACGGGACCTTGTCCTTCGCGAAGCGCACGTCGCGGTTCGGACGGAACACGTGGAACGGCCCGAAGTCCTCGAGCGCACCCAGCAGCTCGTCCAACGGGTCGCGCACGGCGCGCTGGTACACCGCCTTGTTCGCCTGCCAGTACGTGCGCGAGTTGTCCGCCACGAGCCCTTCGTAGAAGCCGATCGCCTCCGCCGGAAAGCCCGTGAACCCCATGCGCGGGAACTGTAGCGAGCACCCGGTCCTACACTTCCGCCGTCGCCGCGGGCGTGGCGAAACAGGCAGACGCGCAGGGTTTAGGTCCCTGTTCCGCAAGGAGTGTGGGTTCAAGTCCCACCGCCCGCACATGATCGTGGACATCCAGTTCAGCGCCGGCAGCAACGATTGGCCGGCCTTGCGCGACGCCGTGCTCGGTGCGGAGCAGGACGGGTACGCGACGACGTGGGTGTTCGATCACCTCGACGGCGCGATGCTCGGCGGCGACCGGCCGATGCTCGAGTGCTTCACGCTGCTCGGTGCGCTGGCCGTCGCGACCAGCACGATCGGCCTCGGTACGCTCGTGGCCAACGTCGCCAACCGCCACCCGGCGCTGCTCGGGCTCGCGGCGAGCAGCGTCCAACGGATCAGCGGCGGCCGGCTCACGCTCGGGCTCGGCGCCGGGACCGGCCCGGGCACCAAGTGGGCGCGCGAGCACGAGGAGCGCGGCATCCCGCTGCTGCCCGACGTCGCCGCTCGACATGCTGCGGTCGCCCACCAGGTCGCGGTGCTGCGCGACTCCACGGACGCCCCGGTGATCATCGGCGCCAGCAGCGTCGAGCTCGCCCAGCTCGCCGGGCGTTCAGCCGATGGCGTGAACGTGCGGATGTCGCACCGGCGCGTCGTCGAGATCGTCGCTGCGGCACGCGACGAAGCGGGCGAGCGCCCGTTCGACGTCAGCGGCTGGGCGTTCGTCGACGACGAGTCGGCGCACGACCGTGCCGCCGAGCTCGGCCTCGACCGGCTCGTGCTCGTGCAGCTTGGTGCGCTGCGGTGAACACCCACGACCTGCCGACGCCGGCGCTGCTCATCGACGTCGATGCACTCGACCACAACCTCGCGACGATGGCCGCCGCCCGGCCGGGCGCCCAGCTGCGACCACACGTGAAGGCCCACAAGTGCACCGCGCTCGCTGCTGCGCAGGCCGCGGTCGGTCACACCGCGTTCACGTGCGCGACCCCGCGAGAGGTCCTCGGCATGGCGGCTGCAGGGCTCGGCGCCGACCTGCTCCTGGCGAACGAGACCATCGATCCACGCCGTCTCGCGGCGATGGCCGCGGCCGGCGACGACGCCAGGATCACCGTCGCGGTCGACTCCGCCGACACCATCGACGCCGCAGCGACCGCCGGGATCCGCGAGGTCGTCATCGACGTCGACATCGGCCTGCCGCGGTGCGGCTGCGCGCCCGACGAGGCCGCTCACCTCGCCGACCTCGCGCGATCGCGCGGGTTGAACGTGCGCGGCACGATGGGCTACGAGGGTCACCTCATGGCGCTGCTCGACCGGCATGCCCAGCGCCTGCGAGTGGAAGCCGCAATCGAGGTGCTGCTCGGCGCGCACGAGCAGGTCGGCGGAGAGCTCGTCTCCTCGGGGGGCACCGGCACCTACGACATCCACCCCGCGAGCATCGAGGTCCAAGCCGGCAGCTACGTGCTGATGGACACGCACTACGCCCGGCTGCACCTGCCGTTCCGCCAGGCGTGCGTCGTGCTCGGCACGGTCATCGCCGCCGGACCGACCCACGCGGTCGCCGACGTCGGCCTCAAGGCGCTGGGGATGGACCACGGCAACCCCTCGATCGACCTGGCGGACGTGTCGTTCTGCAGTGACGAGCACATCACGTTCGTGCCCCACGTCGGCGTCGCCTCCGTCGGCGAGCGGGTGGAGGTGATCCCCGCGCACATCGATCCGACGATGGCGATGCATGCGGCGGCCTGGCTCGTGCGCGGCACCGACGTCCTCGATCGCTGGCCGATCGATCTGCGCGGCTGGTGACGATGCCGGGGTGCTGATCACCACGTTCGCCGCGTGGACGGCCGTCGTCGTGGCTGCAGTGGTACTCCTGACCCAGCTCGCCGGATGGTGCGGCTCGGTGGTCGTCGCCGTCGCGCAGTCCCTCACGCCGCTGCTCGCGGCCGGCACGATCTTCGCAGCCCTCGTCGGGCGGATCGACGGCGACCGGCCGCTGTTGGTCGGCGGCCTGGTGACGACGGTTGGCGTCGCCGCCGTCGTGGCGCCGGCCATGATCCGCCGCCGACCGGAGGTGCCCGCACCGAGCAGCGAACCGCCGACCGTGCGGGTCTTCCACGGCAACCTGCTGTTCACGAACGTCGACGATCCGCCCGCGCTCGCGTCGGCGATCTTCGCCACGATGGCGAACGTGCTCGCCCTCAGCGAGCTCAGCCCGGCACAGGAGGCCGCCCTGCTCGGTTCCCCGTTCGCCGGGCACTACCCGTACCGCCTCGGGAGCGCCGCGCCGAGCGGCGCCGACGGGATGGCGATCTGGAGCTCGCTGCCGTTGGTCGACGACTGCCCGCTGCCCGGCCGACCCCGCGCCGGCCTCGTCGCGACAGTCCCGTTCGGCACCGACCGCCAGCTGCGGCTCGTCCTCGCCCATCCGAGGCCGCCGACGAAGCGCGCCGGACTCCGCCATTGGGAGCCGGCGTTGCGCGACATCGGTCGCTTCGGCCAGGCACAGCACGAGCCGACGATGATCGTTGCCGACCTCAACGCGGCGCGCTGGCACCCGCCGCTGCGCCGGCTGTTGGACGGCGGCTGGCGAGATGCGCACGAGGCGTTGGGGCGGGGGCTGAGCGCCTCCTGGCCGACCACCGGATGCTGGCCGGTGCCGTTCGTGCGCCTGGACCACGCGCTGTTGGACGACGGTGTGACCGTACTCGCCGTCGACGACGTCGAGATTCCCGGCAGCGATCACCGTGGCTTCGTCGTCACCGTCACGACGGCGGGCCGCGCAGGGCACTGACCAGTGCCGCGAACGCCCGTCCGCGATGGGAGATCGCGTGCTTCTCGTCCGCCGACATCTGGCTGAACGTGCGGCCGTCACCGTCGTCGGGCACGAACAGCGAGTCGTAGCCGAAACCGCCGCCCGGCTGGACCGCGGTGGCGATCCGGCCGATGCAGACGCCTTCCACGGCGAGCTCCCGACCGTCCGGCCAGGCGACGAGCGCGACCGTGCGGAACTCGGCGCTGCGGTCGGATCCGTCGCCGAGCGCGCCGAGCGCGCCGAGCAGCTTGTTGCAGTTGTCCGCGTACGTCGCGTCCTCGCCGGCGTAGCGCGCGGACCACACGCCCGGCTCACCGCCGAGCGCGTCGACGAACAAGCCGGTGTCGTCGGCGACCGCGGGGAGGCCGGTGGCGGAGCAGATCGCCACCGCCTTGAGCCGTGCGTTGCCGGCCAACGTGTCCGCGTCCTCCACCACGTCGGCCACCTCGGGCGGGCGGGGCAACAGCTCGACGACGCCGTCGAGCACCGCAGCGATCTCGGCCACCTTGTCCGGGTTGGCGGACGCGCAGACCAGCCGGATCATCGTCGCGCCGGGCGGGCGGGTGGCGCCTCGGCGACGAGCTCGGCCTGCAACGCCATGATCTCGGCGAGCCCACCGGTGGCGAGGCCGAGCAGCACGTCGAGCTCGCCGCGGCTGAACGCCGCGCCCTCGGCGGTGCCCTGCACCTCGACGAACCGTGGCTCCCCGCCGACGCTGCCGAGCACGACCACGTTCATGTCCACCTCGGCACGCGAGTCCTCGGCGTAGGGCAGGTCGAGCACCGGTACGCCGTCGACGATCCCGACGCTGATCGCCGCGCAGTACGAGAGCAACGGATGCTGCTTGATCGTGCCCGACTGGACGAGACGGCTGAGCGCGTCGTGCAGAGCGAGGTACCCGCCGCAGATGCTGGCAGTGCGGGTGCCACCGTCGGCCTGCAGCACGTCGCAGTCGACCACCACCTGGCGCTCGCCGAGGAGGCGCATGTCGCAGGCGGCGCGCAGCGAGCGCCCGATGAGGCGCTGGATCTCGACGGTGCGCCCGCTCTGCTTGCCCTTCGCCGCTTCACGGTCGACGCGCTCCGGCGACGAGCCGGGCAGCATCGAGTACTCCGCCGTCACCCAACCCTTGCCGCTGTTGCGCATCCAGCGCGGCACGTCCTCGTCGACCGATGCGGTGCACAGCACCCGCGTGCGCCCGAAGGTGACGAGCACGCTGCCTCCGGCCATCTCGGTGAAGTCGCGTTCAAAGGTGATCGGGCGCAGCTCGTCGCTGGCGCGTCCGTCGGGTCGGGGCATGGTGATCTCTCAGTCGGGTAGGAGTGCGGAGGCGGTGTGGTGGTGCTCAGCCGGCGGGCTGCCAGCGTTCGGCGGCGCCGAGCTCGGGACCGAGCAGACGCCGACCGAGATCGGTGAACCAGGCGATGTCGCCGCTGGACAGGAACCGGTGCTCGACCGGCTCGTCCGTCGGTTCGCGCAGGAGGCCGAGCTCGCGGAGGTGGGTGCAGGCGACGAACGCCGTCTCGTCGGCGCTCGACACGAGCGTGACCGCCGGTCCCATCACGTCGCTGATGACGCGGGCGAGGTACGGGTAGTGCGTGCAACCGAGCAGCAGCGCGTCCACGTCGGCGTCCTGCACGGGGGACAGCAGGCGCTCGGCGAGCACCGTGATCTCGTCGCCGGAGGTCTGCCCGCGTTCGACGAACTCGACGAAACCCGGGCAGGCGGCGGAGGTCAGGTGGACGTGCGGCCCGGCGGCTGCGACCGCGCGCAGGTACGCGCCGGAGCCGATCGTGCCGACCGTCCCGATGACGCCGGCGCGTCCGCTGCGCGTGGCGTCGACGAGCGCGCGGGCGCCCGGCTCGATCACGTCGATGACCGGCACGGGGAGCTCGTCCTTCAGCTCGTCGATCGCCGCGGCCGACGCGGTGTTGCAGGCGACCACGATCGCCTTCGCGTCGTGCTCCTTGACCAGGCTCCACGCGAGCTCACGGGCGAAGCCGGCAACCTCGGCCTGCGGTCGCGGGCCGTACGGGTAGCGGCCGGTGTCGCCGATGTACACGACGTGCTCGGCGGGCAGGAGGTCGATCAGCGCGCGGGCAACGGTGAGGCCACCGAAGCCGCTGTCGAACATCCCGATCGGCCGATCCATACGGCCCGTCAGGCTAGTGAGCTGCGTCCGCCAACGGGGGACCACCGAGCGATCGTCTCCGCGCACCCGCGCTGGCGGCGGCGACGGCGCCCGGCCCCTACGCTCCAGCGTCACATGGAGGTGATGCCGCTGTTCTTCGTCCTCGGCAGTCGCACGCACGCCTCCCGCCTCCAGCGCGCGTCGGTCTGAGCCGTGCTCCTCGCCACCCTCCTCGCCCTCGGATCCGCCGTGCTCCACGCCGGGTGGAACCTCGCCGCGAAGCGCGCCGACGGCGACCGCTTCGTGGTGCTGTGGGCGCAGTTCGTCGTCGGCGGGGCCGTCGGCGGCGTGCTCCTCGCGATCCACGCGGTGTTCCAGGGCATGCCCGCCAGCGGCTACGCCTGGGCGGCGCTGAGCGGCGTCGTGCACCTGCCGTACCTGTGGCTCCTCGCCCAGGCGTACACGGTCGGCGACTTCTCGGTGAGCTACCCGATCGCCCGCGGCGGGGGCGCCGCGCTTGCCGCGTTCGGCGGTGTCGCCTTCCTCGGGGATCACCTCGGCACCGCGGAGGTCGCAGGGATCGCGGTCGTCGTCGCCGGCCTGTGCATCCTGTCGTGGGGCGCCAGCCGCGCGAACGTGGCGATGGCGCTGCTGGTGTCGCTGACGATCGGCACGTACACGACGGTCGACTCGCAGGGCGCGCGCTCCAGCGGCAGCGTCACGTACGTGCTGGCGACGTTCGTCGCGGCCGGTTGCACGACCTCGATCGGCGGCCTGGCGACCGGTCGCGGGCCGGCCTTCGTCGCAGTCATGCGGCGGTACTGGCGACGTGCCGTACTCACCGGGCTGGCCTCGTTGATCACCTACGGGATGGTGCTCGTGGCGGTGCGCCACGCACCCGTCGGCTACGTCGCCGCGCTGCGCGAGTCCGGCGTGGTGCTCGCTGCGCTCGCCGGGTGGCGACTCCTCGGCGAAGGCAATCCCCGCCGACGCCTGCTCGCCGCGGCGACGGTCCTCGTCGGTCTCCTGGTCCTGGTCATCGCCGGCGCCTGAGACCTGCGCGCCGGTCCGGCCGAGCGAATCAGAAGTAGACGATGCCCTCGACGTTCGCCTCGGCGTCGTCGAGGTCGGCGGTGTACGCGCCGGTGG
>JAODBQ010000271.1 GCA_025464045.1 Ilumatobacteraceae bacterium | reverse complement strand
GCGAGCGAGGAGTGGTTCGGGAGCATCAGCCCGCCGGACCTGAGGCGGATGTCGCTCGTCCCAGCGGCGAGGTGGGCGATCAGCACGGGCGGCGACGAGCTGGCGATGCCGGGCATGTTGTGGTGCTCGGCCACCCAGAAGCGGTGGTAGCCGAGCCGTTCGGTCGCCTGCGCGAGGCGCAGCGACGCGGCCAGCGCGCGTGCCGGGGTGGAACCGCTGCCCACTGGGGCGAGGTCGAGGACGGACAGCGGGAGATCGGTCACGGGGCCATTCAACCTGCGCCGAACGTCGCCTGTTCCGCCTGCGTCATCCCGACGTGGAAGGTGCCGAATCCGCCAGTGCCGCGCAGTACGCGGAGATCGGGAGGAACGCGTCGTTCAACGCGTCGCCGTTGAAGATGTCGGCGGTGTTCGAGGCGAGCGCGATCTTCGCGGCAGCGTGGATCTTCACTGCTGCGGCGCGCAGCTGCACGTTCGGTGCGCTGGCCTCCCACGCGTCCATGCTCGGCTCGAAGGTGCTCAGCGCAGTGAGGAAGTCCTCGTCGCTCTGCGCCGTCGTCACCGCGCCGTTGACGTTGTCCTCGAACTGGCAGAACGACGCGCCGTCGCCACCAGCCGTCGGCGTGGTGTCGTCGGGGATCGAGGCGGTCACTGCGGTTGCGGGGCTGAGGGTGGTCGCCGGCGCCGTCGCCGCGACCGTCGTCGTCGCCCCCGCTGGAAGCGCAGTCGTGGCGGTCGCCACCGGGGCAGCGGTGGTCGTCGGCGCCGCGCCGGTGGTGGGTGCCGGCGAGGTCGTGGTCGCCGCGGCGGACGTCGCCGAGGTCCCGGGGATCGTTGCCGGTGAGCTGGTCGGGGCGCCGGACGATGTCGTCGAGGGGGCGACCGTCGACGCAACGGTCGACGCAACGGTCGACGTCACGGTGGTCGCGGTGGAGTCGCTCGTCGTCGAGTCGCTGCCGCACGCGCCGAGCGCGACGGCGGCGAGCAACGGCGTGGCGAACGCGATGCGTCGGATGAGGTGCACTGGATCTCCTTCGCTTGCGGACCCCGCACGGTACGGAGTCCTGCCGCGCCGATCAACGCGGTTGGCATCGACCGGCGCGGCGGGATCGACCTGCCACCCGTCGCCTGACGGGCGGCAGGGGGCGTCAGCTCAGCCCGCAGAAGGCGTCGACAGCGGACCCGGCGGTGGCCACGTTCGGATCACCGCTGAGGTCGGTCTCGTCGCCGCTCGCGATCGTCTTGCGCGCCGCGGCCACGAGCGTCTCGGCGTTCGCCTTCATCTCCGCCGGTGCGTCGGCGATCCATTGATCCATCCGCGGCTCGAAGGTCTTCAGCGCGTCGACGAGCGATGCCGGGGTCTCCGAACCATCGGCGATGCCGCTGTTGATGTCCTGCTCGAACTGACAGAACGGGCTCATGGCACCGGATCCGGTCGTGCCGCCGGTCGCCGTGTCGCCGGTCGCCGTGCTGCCGGCGGCCGTGGCGACCGTTGTGCTGGCGACGGCGGTGCTGGCGGTGGTCGACCCGCTCTTCGTGTCGCTGCCGCAGGCGCCGAGGGCGGCGACCAGCAGGACGGGGGCGAGGAACTGCAGCGAACGCTTGATCTTCATGGTCTGTTCTCCCAATGGTGGTGAGGGCCGCTCCACGATTGCCCGTGCGGCGATCGGCGCACACGCGGCACACGTGACGAGCGTCGATCGGCGCTCCCGGCGATGGACCGCCGTCGCCGGGAGTCGGCAGGTCGTGGGCAGAGCGGCTGGAGCTGTGCCGGCGCACACGTTACCCCGTGGGTGCCGAACTCCGACCACACACCGTGATGACACTCGCGCTGAGCGGGCTCGCTGGACGAGCGGACGACAGGTCTCCCGCGCCGAGCGACACCCCCTTCGTACACTGGAGAGGCCATGCCGGACACGCTCGATCTCGACTCGCTGAACCCCGACCAGCTCGACGCGGTCGTGCACCGCGGCGGGCCGCTGCTCGTCGTCGCCGGCGCGGGATCGGGCAAGACGCGCGTGCTCACCCACCGCATCGCCCACCTCATCCACGACGGCGTGCCACCCACCGCGATCCTCGCGATCACGTTCACCAACAAGGCCGCCGAGGAGATGCGTCATCGCGTCGCCGCGCTCGTCGGTCCCGTGGCCAAGGCGATCTGGGTGAGCACGTTCCACTCGGCGTGCGTACGCATCCTGCGCGCCCAGGCCGACCACCTCGGCTACCCGCGCAACTTCAGCATCTACGACCAGGCCGACGCCCAGCGCCTCACCGGCTACGTCATCCGCGACCTCGGCCTCGACGCCAAGCGCTTCCCGCCCCGCGCCGCGCACGGCCAGGTCAGCCTGTGGAAGAACGAGCTCGTCACCCCCGCCGAAGCGGTGGCCAAGGCGGCCAACCCGTTCGAGCGCAAGCACGCGGACATCTACGTCGAGTACCAGGCCCGCCTGCAGAAGGCCGGCGCGATGGACTTCGACGATCTGCTGATGCGGACCGTCGAGCTGTTCCGCGACCACCCCGACGCGCTGGCGCACTACCAGCAACGCTTCCAGTACGTGCTCGTCGACGAGTACCAGGACACGAACATGGCGCAGAACGAGATCGCGCTGATGCTCGCTGCAGGTCACCAACAGATCACCATCGTCGGCGACGGGGACCAGAGCGTCTACGGCTGGCGCGGCGCGGACGTGCGCAACATCCTCCAGTTCGAGCAGACCTTCGACGACGTCACCACGATCGTCCTCGACCAGAACTACCGCAGCACCCAGGTGATCCTCGACGCGGCCAACGCGGTCATCTCCAACAACCCGGATCGCAAGGAGAAGCACCTCTGGAGCGAGCTCGGCGCCGGGGACAAGATCATCCGCTACCACGCCGAGGACGAGGGCGACGAGGCGACGTTCGTCGCCCGGCGGCTGCAGAGCCTGCACGACGATCGCCACGTGATGTGGAAGGAGATGGCGGCGTTCTACCGGACGAACGCGCAGAGCCGGGTGCTGGAGGAGTCGCTGATGCGCTTCGCCATCCCCTACAAGGTCGTCGGCGGCACCAGGTTCTACGACCGCAAGGAGATCAAGGACGCCATGGCGTACCTGCGCGCCGTGGTCAACCCGGCCGACGAGGTCAGCATCAAGCGCGTCCTCAACGTGCCCAAGCGCGGCGTCGGCGACGGCAGCGTCGCCAAGCTGGACGCGTTCGCGATCAACGCCGGCGTGCCGTTCGTCGAGGCGATGCGCCACGGCACCGAGGCCGGTCTCACCGGCCCGGCGGCGCGCGGTGTCGAGTCCTTCGTCCGGCTGCTCGATCAGCTGGCGATCCTCGTTGCCGCAGCGGACGACGAGCACGACGACACCGGTCCGGCCGACGTGCTGCAGGCCGCCCTCGACGGCAGCGGCTACCTGGCCGAGATGGAGGCCGAGGGCAGCGTGGAGGCCGCTGGCCGGGTCGAGAACCTCGGCGAGCTCGTCGGCTCGGCGCGGGAGTTCACCCGTCTCGGCGAGTTCCTCGAGCAGGTGGCGCTGGTGGCCGACACCGACGACCTCGACCAGGACGACAAGGTCGTGCT
>JAODBQ010000248.1 GCA_025464045.1 Ilumatobacteraceae bacterium | reverse complement strand
GGCCGTCGTCGCGACGTCGCCGGCCGTCGTCGGACTGCTCGTGGAGTCCGAGCTGCAGCCCGCAGCGAGCAGGACGAGCCCGAGGAGGGCGGCGAGCGCCTCCCGTCGGTTGCTACGCCAGGGTTCCGGTTGCATGGTTCCTCCCGTTGTTCATTGATCGTTGAGACGAGGTGTCGGACGGTCTGTCCGGTGTTGCCCTGAGGCGCTTGCCACGCAGTGCGAGCGCCTCGGCGAAGTGGCAGGCGACCCAGGTGTCGTCGACCTGGCGCAACGGCGGATCGTCGACCGCGCAGCGCTCCTGCGCGTACGCGCAGCGCGTGCGGAAGTGGCATCCCGACGGTGGGTTCAGCGGACTCGGGATGTCACCCTGCAACGTCGCCGCCCGCGGGGCGCGATACCTGCTCGGCACCGCCTGCGGCTCCGCGGACAGCAGCGCTTCGGTGTACGGGTGGCGTGGGCGTTGGACGAGCGCCGCCGTCGTCGCGACCTCGACGAGCCGGCCGAGGTACATCACCCCGATCCGGTCGGCGACGTGCGCGACGACCCCGAGGTCGTGGGAGATGAACAGGTAGGCGAGGTCGAGGTCGCGCTGCAGTTCGAGCAACAGGTTCAGCACGCCCGCCTGCACCGACAGGTCGAGCGCGGAGACGGCCTCGTCGCAGATCAGCAGCTCAGGACTCGGCGCCAGCGCACGGGCGATGTTGACCCGCTGCTTCTGCCCGCCCGAGAGCTGGTGCGGACGGCGATCGCCGAGCGACGGGTGCAGCTCGACACGGCCGAGCAGCTCCGTGACGCGCTGCTCGATCGCCGCCGCCGACATGCCACCGGCCACCCGGAGCGGCTCGCCGACGGACTGCCGGGCGGTCATGCGCGGATCGAGCGACTCGTGCGGGTCCTGGAAGACCATCTGCACCCGACGCCGTGCAGTTCGCAGCTCACGGCGGCCCAGACCGTCGAGCCGCAGGCCGCCGAGCGCCACCGTCCCGCCGGTGACGGGGACCAGGCGCGTGATCGCGCGTGCCACCGTCGACTTGCCCGAGCCGGACTCGCCGATCAGCCCGAACGTCTCGCCGCCGGCGATCTGCAGCGAGACCCCGTCGACCGCGCGCAGCGGCGCGTGGACGCGGCGGATGGCGAAGAACACGCGCAGGTCGCGCACGTCCAGCAACGGATCGGCGACGACGTTCATGTCGTCCCGAACATCGACACGGCACCCGGCAGGTCGAGCTCGGCGTGGCGGCAGCAACGCACGAGCCGATCACCGAACTGCTCGATCGGTTGAGGCTTCGCGCATTGCGCCGCGGCGTGATCGCAGCGCGGTTGGAAGCGGCAGCCCGACGGCATCTCCGACAGCGCCGGCACCCGGCCGCGGATCGTGTACAGCTCACTCTTGGGCACGTCGCCCTGGGGGATCGAGCGGATCAAGCCGGACGTGTACGGGTGGGCCGGGAGCTCGAGGATCTCGTCGACGGCGGCCTGCTCGACGACCTGGCCGGCGTACATCGTCACGACCCGGCTGCAGGCCTCGGCGACGACGCCGAGGTCGTGAGTGATCAACAGGATCGCGGTGCCTTGCTCGGCGCTGAGCGCGTGCAGCAGCTCCAGGATCTGGGCCTGGATGGTGACGTCGAGCGCGGTGGTCGGTTCGTCGGCGATCAGCACCGCGGGTTCGGCCACGAGCGAGATCGCGATCAGGATCCGCTGGCGCATGCCGCCCGAGAGCTGGTGCGGATAGGCCTCGGCACGTCGGGCGGCATCGGGGATCCCGACCGCATCGATCAGCTCGAGCGCTCGCGCCCGGGCCGCTCGCCGGCTGACCTTGCGGTGGGCGCGCAGCGTCTCGGCGATCTGGTCGCCGACCTTGTACACAGGATCGAGCGCCGTCATCGGCTCCTGGAAGATCATGCTCACCTCGCGGCCACGCACTCGCTCGAGCCGCCGGTCGTCGAGCCCGATCAGGTCGCGGCCACGCAGCACCACCCGTCCGGTGACCCGGCTGAGGTGCCGCGGCAGCAGTCCCATGATCGCGAGCGCGGTCACCGATTTGCCGCTGCCGCTCTCGCCGACGAGCCCGACCATCTCGCCCGCGTCGATCGACAGCGACAGGTGGTCGACGGCCTGCACCTCCCCGGCCAACGTCTGGAAGTAGATGTCGAGGTCCTCGACTTCGAGCACGGCTGAGCCCAACTGCAATCCCCCTGTCCCCTGCCGGCGACCATAGCGAAGCCGCCGTTGCGAACGCACTGTGGGCGGAGCCATCACTGCTCGGCGTACCTACCCCGCAGCACCCCGTCGTCTGATCGGCTCACCGACGGGGTAGGCGCTCGGCGATGACGAACGAGCCGACCCCCGATCCCATTCCTGTCGCACCCGAAGACGAGCCGGAGCAGATCTTCCCCTCGGCCACCGGCCTCGTCGTCCCCAACGAAGGCCCCGACTCGGAGGAGCTCCCCGAACCCACCGAGAGCTGACACGTCACTGACTTCGACGTCGCCTCGGATCGACGCATACGTTGACCTCGGGCCGCGAACCAGGGGGGCGAATGTCCGAAACCGACGCACTCGGCGAACTCAACGAGCGCCAGGAGATGGCCCGCCGCATGGGCGGGCCCGAGGGGATCGCCAGGCAGCGGTCGCGCGGCAAGCTGACCGTGCGCGAGCGGTTGGACGTCTTCGCCGATCCGGACTCGTTGCGCGAGTTCGGGATGCTCGGCGGCGCGGGCACCTACGCGGACGGCGAGCTCGTCGCGTTCACACCGAAGGGCCACGTCGACGCGATGTGCCGGCTCGACGGGCGCAAGGTCGTCGTCACCGCCGGCGATTTCACCGTGCGCGGCGGATCGGCCGGTGGCTCCGAGGGCGGGCTGGGCCAGGAGCTGCGCGCCAACGAGCGCGCTCGCGAGTGGCTGGTGCCGTACATCCGCCTGCTCGACGCGGCCGGCGGGAGCGTGCGCAGCTTCGAGGATCTCGGACGCACGTACCTGCCCGACGGCAACTCGTTCACCGCGGTGGAGACCGATCTGCTCAACCTCGTCCCGGTGGTGTCCGCGGTGATGGGCTCCGTCGCCGGCCTGCCGGCGGTGAACGCCTGCATGGCGCACTGGAACGTGATGGTCCGCGAGACCGGCCAGGTCTTCCCCGGCGGGCCGCCCGTGGTGAAGGCCGCGCTCGGCTACGACATCACCAAGGAGGACCTCGGCGGCGCGCACATCCACGCCAAGGTCAGCGGCGTGATCGACAACCTCGCGAGCAGCGACGAGGACGCGCTCCACCAGATCCGGCGCTTCCTGTCCTACCTGCCGACGAACGTCTACAAGATGGCACCGAGGTCGGAGCCGGCCGAGCCGGCCGGTCCCGCCGAGGAGCTCCGCGACATCATCCCGACCAATCGCCGCAAGGCGTTCAATTCCCACCGGATCATCGAGCTCGCCGTCGACGAGGGCTCGTTCTTCGAGATCGCACCCGACTACGGCAAGCCGCGCATCACCGGGCTGGCACGCGTCGACGGGTACCCGGTGGCGGTGATGGCCAACAACCCCCGAGCCGGCGGCGGTTCGACGACGGTCGCGGCGGGCGACAAGGTGATCCGACTGATGCAGCTGTGCGACCTGTTCCACCTGCCGCTGATCTCCTTCGCCGACGAGCCCGGCTTCATGGTCGGGCTCGAGTCGGAGAAGCAGGGGATCGAGCGCGCCGGGGCGCGCATGGTCTGGGCCACGTGCCAGAGCCGGATGCCGATGTTGACGTTCGTGATCGGTCGGCTCTACGGCGTCGCCGGGCAGTGCCACCACCGACCGTCGGGGATGTTCCGGCGGTACGCGTGGCCGACGGCGCGCTGGGGTTCGATGCACATCAGCGGTGGCGCAGCAGCGGCCTACCGTCGCGAGATCTCCGAAGCCGACGACCCCGTCGCCAAGCTCGCCGAGTTCGAGGCGCGCCTGCAGGCGCTGGCCTCACCGTTCCGCACCGCCGAGGCCACGGGGCAGGACATCATCGATCCCGCGGAGACGCGGGCGTTGCTCGTGGAGTTCGTCCACGACGCGCAGGACATCCTCGCGTTGCAGCTCGGACCGCCACCGATCCCCTACCGACCCTGAGCCCTCGCCGCGTCGCTCCGGGGCGAGGGGCTCGGATCAGGGCCGGAACGTGCGGCCCGACGGCTTCGCGCCGTCGGCGGCGAGCGTGTGGTACGCGGTGCGCACCCAGC
>JAODBQ010000235.1 GCA_025464045.1 Ilumatobacteraceae bacterium | reverse complement strand
GATCGTGCCGGGGACGGGGTCGCCGCCGATCCCGACACACGTCGACACGCCGATGCCGAGCTGCTTGAGCTCGTACAGCGCCTGGTAGGTCCGCGTGCCGGAGCGGGAGACGATGCCGACGTTGGGGCCGGCCGCGGACGGCAGCTCGGCGATCTCGCCGGCGGTGATGCCGATGTTGCACTTGCCGGGGCTGATGATGCCGGGGCAGTTCGGCCCGAGCAGGCGGGTCGTCGGGTTGTCGCGGACGAGCGTGTTGTAGACCCTGGCCTCGTCCTGGGCGGGAATGCCCTCGGTGATGCACACGATGAACTCGATGCCCGCCGCAGCGGCCTCGAGGATCGCGCTGGACGCGGCCTTCGGCGGCACGGCGATGAATGACGCGGTGGCCCCGGTGGCGGCGACGGCGTCGGCGACGGTGTTGAACATCGGGATGCCCTCGACGTCCGTGCCGCCCTTGCCGGGCGTGACGCCACCGACGACCTGGGTGCCATAGGCCTTGTTGCGCAGCCCGTGGTACTTGCCCTGGCCGCCGGTGAGGCCCTGGACGATGACCTTCGTATCGGCGTTGACGAAGATGGCCATGATCAGGCTCCGTTCTTGTTGGTCTGCTCGGCCGGGCCCTCGCCCGACGTTGCGTTCGAGAGTGCGACGGCCGCGCGGGCGGCCTCGAGCATGGTGGGCTTCGAGGTGAGCTTCGACTCGGGGATGCCGGCGTCGAGCAGGATCTGACGGCCCTCCTCGGCGTTCGTGCCGTCGAGGCGGATGACGATCGGCGAGCGCAGGTCGACGCGACCGAGCGCCTCGACGATGCCCTTGGCGACTTCCTCGCCACGCGTGATCCCGCCGAAGATGTTGATGAAGATGCTCTTCACGTTCTGGTCGAAGTTGATCACCTCGAGCGCTGCGGCCATCACGTCGGCGTTGGCGCCGCCGCCGATGTCGAGGAAGTTGGCGGCCGTACCGCCGACCTGGTTGACGACGTCGAGCGTGCTCATCGCCAGACCGGCGCCGTTGGCGATGATCCCCACCGTGCCGTCGAGACCGATGTACTGCAGGTCGTGCTCGCGGGCCATCCGCTCGCGGTCGTCGAGCTCCTCGGTGGCGCGGTACTCGTCCCACTCGGGATGCCGGAACGCGGCGTTGTTGTCGAGGCTGACCTTGGCGTCCAGCGCATGCACACCACCGTCCGGGCGGAGGATGAGCGGGTTGATCTCGGCCAGGTCGCAGTCGCCGTCGACAAAGCAGCGATACAGCTTGACGAGCATCTCGGTGAGGCCGTCGTCCGCCTCCTCGTCGATCTTCGCCTCGACGGTGGCTGCGCGGGCCGCCTCCGGCGACAGGCCGTCGACCGGGTCGATGTGCACGAGCACGATCGCGTCGGGGTTGGTCTCGGCGATCGTCTCGATCTCCACACCGCCCTCGGCGCTGAGCATCAGCAGGTGCTTCTTCGCGCTGCGGTCGAGCGTGAACGAGGCGTAGTACTCCTTGGTGATGTCGCTGGCGTGCTCGACCCAGATCCGCTTCACCACGTGGCCCTTGATGTCCATGCCGATGATGTTCCCGGCGTGGACGCGCACCTCGTCGGCGTTGTCGGCGAGCTTGATCCCGCCGGCCTTGCCGCGGCCGCCGACCTGCACCTGGGCCTTGACCACGACGGGGTAGCCGGCCTGCTCGGCGACCGCGACCGCCTCGTCCACCGTGTAGGCGACACCGCCCGGACTGACCGGGATGTCGTAGCGGGCGAAGTACTGCTTGCCCTGGTACTCGAACAGATCCACTGTGTCGCTCCTCGCTCGGTGGCCGGTGAGACCGGCGGCCGTCGATCCGCGCAGCAGGCGGGCGTCGACGGTCGGGCGAAACCATATGGCCATCTGAGACCGTGACTCCAATCCCGCCATACTGACCCGATGCGTCTCCCGCGCCCGCGTCAGCTCCGTTCGCCGCTCGCGCGCGCAGTCGTTCCTGTCGGCCTCGGCCTGCTGTTCTTCGGCGTGCTCGCGTTGGCGCTGTGGGGCGTCGCCGCGTGGCTGTCGAACGGGAACGCCAAGACCAGCGATCTGCTGGCCACGAAGAGCTTCGTGCCCGGCTCGGCCAGCGCGTACGCGCAGCTCGTCGCGGAGGACGGCCCGATCCTGTTCCCGGACCTGCTGGGCACCGACGGCGACAAGACGATCGTGCTCGACCATCGCGGCAGCGACCCCACGACCGGGTGGGTGATCCACCTGGCCCACCCGGCCGACAAGCCGCTCTCGTGCAAGGTCGTCCAGATCCGCCACACCCGCAACTTCACCGATTGCGACGGGCGCACGATCACCGTCGACGAGCTCGCCGAGCCGGCGCGCGGGATTCGACCGGACGTCAGCGCCGACGGCATCCTCAGCCTCGACCTCGTCCCTGACGACGCTGCGCCGCCGACCGCCACCACCGGCTGAGCGACGAACCGGTCAGCCGTAGGTGATCGTCAGCTTCGACGTCGAGCCGTCGAGGAAGGTGACGGTGACGACGCTCTCGGTGCCTGGAGGGGGGCCGGCCGGGAGGGTGATCGAGAAGAACCGCTCCACGCCGTCGTAGCGCACCGTGCTGTTCGGGTCGGTGACCGCGATGACCGGCTGCGTCGCGGACACGCTGAACAGCAGCGTGGTGATCGGGCTGCGCACGTTCACGGTGGCGCGCAGCACCGCGATCATCTGGCCGTCGTTGCTCGCGAAGGCCGCGCAGTCCGGGCCCGGAACGCAGTTCGGGCTGATCTGGATGGCGGTCGCGAGATCCGCGCACTCGGACGTGCACTCGGTGAAGGAACTGACCTTGCCGTTGTCCCCGAGCACGAACGCGGACAGATCCGCGGGGCCGTCGGCATCGATGTGGTACCCGTCGGCGCTGACGGTCGCAGGGGTGGCCGGCGTGCGACCACCGAGGTTCAACCACTCCGCGTAGAACCAGGCCGGCGTGTCCGCATCGGCGACGGAGCTGGCGGGCTGGCGCGCCTGCAGCGCGGCGGCCGTCGCGGCCTGGGGCGTGGCCGGCTCCGCGACCGGCTGGCCGACGACATCCCCGAACGGTCCGAGCACCGTGGTGGGCGGGGCGAGGGTGGGCGGGGCGAGGGTGGGCGGGGCGACGGTCGGCGACGGTGCGGTCGTCCGCGGCGCGATGGTCGCCGGAGCAGTGGCGGGCGCAGCGGTCGACGTCGCCTCGACCGCGTGGGTCGTGGTTCGCGGCGTCGTCGAGCCGACGGTCGTCGAGGTGGCGATGGCGATCGTCGTCGCGCTGGATCCCCGAGTGACGACACCCTCGGCCGAGCTCGACGTCCCCCACAGCAGCCAACCGCCGACGCCGGCGAGCACGACGAGCGCGGAAACGCTCGCCGCGACCGACATCCGCCG
>JAODBQ010000187.1 GCA_025464045.1 Ilumatobacteraceae bacterium | reverse complement strand
TCGTTGTCGGGCAGACGGATGAGCTTGTGGCGGACGATGTCGTCTGCGATGCGGAACGAACGCTCCAGCTCGTCGAGCGCTCCACCCGTGGCCAGCAAGTTGTAGACGACGTAGTAGCCGAACTGCTTCTTGTTGATCGGGTAGGCGTACTGACGCCGACCCCACCAGTCGGGCTTGCCGTGGATGGTGCCACCGGCCTTGGTGATCGAGTCGGTGATCGACTTCACCCAGTTCTGTGCGGCCACCTCATCGACGTCGCCGTCGATGATGACCATGAGCTCATAGGCACGCTGCATGCGTGTACTACCTCCCTTCGGACCCGGGGGCTTCCCGGGGCCCCAGCGTGGGGCAGGGCGAATATGACCCGGCGAGTGTAGCGGTGGGTGCCGGCACAACGGCTGCTGGCCGGTGGGGGTGGCAGGCGGAGGAGCTCATGTCGTGCACCGTACGCCGGGGGTGTCGCAGGGTTGGGAGGAGGGCGGCGCGGAGCGACTGTTGGAGGCGTCGGGCGGGTCGTGCGAAGGTGACGTCGAAGCGTGTCAGAGCGTCGCCGGGAGGGGTACCTTGCCGGTGTGGACCTGCACACGTGGATGGTGAACGACATCGCCAGCGTCCGCGCCAAGCTGCGCGACGGCGTGCTCGCCCGGGTGCCCACTGACCAATGGACCTCGCAGGCCGATGGCGGTGGCTCGTCGATCAGCCACCTGGCACTGCACCTCGCGCGCCATCACGACCTGGCGGTGAACACCGCGATCCGCGACCACGAGCCGCTCTACCTCCAGCACCGCGAGGCACTCGGGCACGCCGACATCGCCCTCGGCGCGGGGTTGGAGGAGCACGAGGACCCGGGCGTGAGCGCGGTGCCCCCCGCGGCCCTCAGCACCTACGTGGACGCAGTCTTCGACGCCACGGGCCCCTGGCTCGACCACCTCGGCTCGATGGTCCTCGACACGGTGCCCGACACCCGGCGTCGGCTGCGCGACCATGCCGGGCTCTCCGAGGACGACTTCGGCTGGTTGCACGCGATGTGGGCGGATCAGCCGGTGTGGTGGTTCCTGCAGTGGCCGGTGATCGGCCACGGACACACCCACGTCGGCGAGGCGACATCGGTCCGCAACCGGCTCGGCTTCAGCCCGTTCGCCCCGCCGGCCACGCCATCGCCGTCTGCGCCGTGAGCGCGGCGACCAACGAGCCGGGCAGCGCAGCCGGCAGCGGCGGCGCGGTCACGTGTGAGAGCTGCGGCAGCGACGAGCGCGAGGTCTACGCGGTCCATCGCATCTACGTCACCCCCGCCGATTGGGACACTGCCGGTCGTGAGGACGTCCAACCCGACGTCGAGCACTGGTGCTACGCGTGCCTCGCGAGCTACCCGCACGAGATGGTCGCCGAGTAGACGCGGATCCGATGCGACCCGTCCGCGCCGTCGCGGTGTGCCTCGACGTGCTCGAGCCGCAGCCGTCGCCGAGTCTCGATCTTGCCCGCAACGGGTCCTGCGTCTGTCGGGAGCAGCGGCCGGCGTCGTCGTGAGGTCGGCTCGCCCAAGTGGCGCCGCTGCCGGTCGCGAACCGTAGGGTCGTCGCGCGTTCCACACGGCGCACAGGGAGGGCTCCCAGATGACCAGCACCGGACAGGCGAGCGAGCACGCGATCGACGCACCCCCGGACGCTGCGCCCGGCGGGATCGACGCGCCGTCGGTCACCCGCTGGTTCGCCGAGCACGTCCCGGCCGCGGTCGCTCCCCTCGCGTTCGCCCGCGTGGCCGGTGGCCACTCGTGCCTGACGTTCATCGTCAGTGATGCCGCGGGCACCAAGTTCGTCTTGCGTCGCCCCCCGCTCGGCGCCCACCTGGCAACCGCCCACGACGTCGCCCGCGAGTTCCGGATCATGGGGGCGCTCGCCGGGAGCCGCGTCCCCGTGCCGACGATGCTCGGACTGTGCCAGGACGACAGCGTCAACGAGGCGCCGTTCTACGTGATGAGCCACATCGACGGCACGGTGCTGCACGACGCGGCGACGGTCGAGGAGGCACTGCCCACCAACGAATCACGCCGTCGCGCCGGCGAGCAGCTCGTCGACGCGCTCGCCGCGCTGCACGATGTGGATCCGATCGCGGCCGGTCTCCAGGAGATGGTCCGCCCGGGGAGCTACCTCGATCGTCAGCTGCGGCGGTGGTCGACGCAGTGGGAGGCGTCGAAGACGCGCGAGCTGCCAGGCATGGAGCAGCTGCACGAGTGGCTCGTGACGAACCGTCCGACCGAATCGTCGAGCGGCATCGTGCACGGCGACTTCCGCTTCGGCAACATGCTGCTCGGCCCGGACGGCACGCTCAACGGTGTCCTCGACTGGGAGCTGTGCACACTCGGTGATCCGCTGGCCGACGTGTCCTACCTCGTGCGCTCATGGGCGCAACCCGAGGACCCGGCGAGCCCGCAGATGAACCCCCCGACGCGCGCCGGTGGGTTCCTCACCCGCGACGAGGTCGTCGCCCGCTATGCCGCGGTGAGCGGCCGCGATGTGAGCGACCTCGGCTATTGGATGGCCTTCAACGCATGGCGTTCGGCAGCGATCGGCGAGGGCGTGTACCGCCGGTACATCGACGGCCAGATGGGCGCGCTGCCAGACGACGTGGAGCAGTACGCGCGCGGCGTGGAGACCGGTGTGGCCGCCGGACTGCGCGACGCCGGCCTCGCCTGAGCGGCCGGGTCCCGCTCAGTCGTTGCGCAGGAAGGCCCGCCAACCACCGAACTCGGTGATGTCGCGGGCGTGCTCGAGCGCCCATCCCTCGCAGATGAAGCCCTTGTGCCACGAGCCGTCGGCGAGCTCGACGGTGCCGATGCCGAGCGGCGCGGGCACGCCGATCAAGAACGAACCGAGCTCTGCGACCCCGATCGACCACACCTCGACCTCGATCGCCGCGCCGCCCTCGGCGACACGTTGCAGACCCGGCTTGCGCGGCACCGTGCCGACCAGCTCGAACAGCCGATAGGCCGGCGCGGTGGTGGTCCGCGCTCGCAACCACGCGCCGCGACTGGTCAGCTGACCGTTGAGCGGCAGGCCGTCGAGATGGGCGCCGACGACGACGATCGTGGACGTGCCGGGAGGTGGGCCGAGCGCGCCGGCCTCGAACCCGCCGGCGAGGGCGACGAGCTCGTCGTCGTACCAGGCGGGGGCGACGAGCTGCAACCCCGCCGGGACATCCGGCTGCATCGGGACGACGATGCACGCGGCGTCGGCCAGGTTGACGAACGTCGTCAGCAGCCCGGTGATGCGGTTGACACCGAACGGGTCGGAGCGCACCGCGTCGAGCGTCGGCAGGTTCGGTGTCGTCGGCAGCGCGAGCACGTCGACGGTCTCCCACATCGGTGCGCACCCGGCGCGCAGGTCGGCAACGCGGTATGCGGTCTGATATGCGTCGACCGCCGAGAACGCCGCCGCTTCGCCGATGATCGCCGCCACCGTCGGGTCGAGTCCATCGACGCCCTTGGCGACGGCGTCGCCGACCGCCGCAGCACGCTCGCCGACGATCGCACTGCCGTACAACATCGCCCCGAGCTCCATCGCGGCGGCGACGTCCACGCCGAGGATCGTCGCGCCGAGCCGTGCCAGCCGGGCGACCGCTTCGTCGAACCACGAGCGGATCCGTGGATCGAGCTGGATGCTGTCCGGCCAGGGATCAGGGACACCGATCACCGGCGGCCAGCGCATCGGGCGCAC
>JAODBQ010000113.1 GCA_025464045.1 Ilumatobacteraceae bacterium | reverse complement strand
GAGCTGCTCGGTGGACGTGAGGCGGTGGTCGTCGGCCACAGCTACGGCGGCAACGTCGCGCTCGCCACCGCGGCGCGCCATCCCGACCTCGTGCGCGGGGTGGCGATCTACGAGACGCCGCTGTCGTGGGCGTCGTGGTGGCCGGGCACCACCGCCGGCTCGCGGGCCGTCGACGAACCCGGCCCGACCACCGTGGCTGCGGAGAGGTTCATGCGCCGGCTGCTCGGCGACGCGCGGTGGGAGGCGTTGCCCGAACGGATCCGCGAGCAGCGTCGCACCGAGGGCGCGGCGCTCGTCGGCGAGCTCAGCGACCTGCGCGTGAACCCGCCGTGGCGGCCCGACGAGCTGCCGATGCCGGTCGTGCTCGGCTACGGCACCGCGGGCGCACCGCACCACCGGCGCGGCATGACCGAAGCGGCAGCGGTGATCCCGGGCGCGACGCTCGTCGAGGTCGCCGGCCGGGGCCACGACGCGGTGCTCACGGCAGCCGAGCAGTTCTGCGAACTGGTCGTCCAAGCGCTGGTCGACCGGGTCGGGCCTCCGTGGAGCACGTCGTTCGATCGGTCCGACTAACCTCGTCGGCAAGCTCTGGAGGCAACGATGACCATCACCGAACGCACATCGATCTACGACAACGCCGCCAGCCGGCAGGGCACCGCGGAGGGCAGGCGGGCGTCGTTCACGTCGTTCGCCGAGTCCACGAAGGAGGACTGGGCGATCATCTCGTCGCAGTTCGGCCAGACCCAGGCGATGGCCTCGGACAACATCATCGTGCAGATGGAGATGCTCGCCCGTGATCACGGCGGGTTCCCGGTGAGCCGCCTCGAGCACAGCCTGCAGACGGCCACCCGCGCCGAGCGCGCCGGCCGCGACGACGAGTACGTGCTGTGCGCGCTGGTCCACGACATCGGCGACACGTTGGCGCCGTTCAACCACCCGGAGATCGGCGCGGCGATCGTCAAGCCGTTCGTGTCGGAGGCCAACCACTGGATGGTCGAGCACCACGGGATCTTCCAGGGGTACTACTTCTGGCACCACCTCGGCAGCGATCGCAACACGCGTGACCAGTACGCCGCGTCGCCGTTCTACGCGCACACCGAGGAGTTCTGCGCGCTGTACGACCAGACCGCGTTCGACGCGTCGTACGCGAGCAACCCGCTGGAGCACTACGTGCCGCTGCTGCGCCAGTTCTTCGACCCCAAGGCGAGCTGAGCTCGACCACCTCAGGCGGTCGGCACCGTCACGGACTTGCCGAAGAAGGTGCAGATCACGCCGCCGGTGTCGCCGATCGCGGAGCGGTCCTTGGCGCGCTGGGCGCACGACTGCACGGCCGTGCGCTGCGACCACACCGCGACACCGAGCACGACGAGCAGGGCGATGGTGATGAACTTCACCATCAGCTTGCGGATGACGGACGCCGCCACCAGCGCCAGCAGGGCGAGCACGATCACGGCGGCGATCGCGCCGATCTTCACGTTCTGCAGCGTGAGGGCGGCCACACGGGAACACTAGGGCCCGCTCCCGCCGTGGTGGCGGCAATCAGCTCGGCGCGACGGACAGCGGTTCGTAGGCCGCGACGACACCTCCGTCCGACGACACGATGCGGGCCGCGTAGCCCCCGGTCGCGGTGAACGCGACGATCGCCAGCCGCGCCGTGGTCCCTGCCGCGGCGACCAGGGGAGCCAGCATCGTGCGGCCGCCGACCTCGACGCGCAGGTGCAGCTCACCGCCATCGAGTGGTGCAGCAGCCACGACGAACGTCATCCACTCGGATGCCGCGGCGGTGATGCCCGGGTGCGCGGCGTTCAGCGTCGCGGCCGTCCCGAACCGGGGACCCCACGCCGATTGCGGGTCGAGCTCGAGCTCGATGACGTCCGCCGACCCCGCGGCAGGGTGGAACTTGGTGATCCAGCTCGACCCGTCGCCGTGATCGCCGCCGGCGAGCTGTGCTTGCGCGGCCGGGCGGGCGGCGAGGGCCGGCGGCGCCCACTCGCGCACGTGGTGCGCCCACTCGTCGGGGGATGCCGGGCGCAACGAGCGGGTGAACGCGAGCAGCGCGCCGTCGTCGAGTCCCGCCGCGGAGACCCGCACGTGCAGCCCGTCGCGATCGAAGCTCACCGAGCGCCGGCCGTCGCGCTGGTCGGTACCGAGCGACCCGCGACGTCCACCGATCTCCACCGGGCGGCCGTCGAGGCGGAAGAACCGCTCCGCCGTCTGCTGGAACGCGCTCAACGGCGGACCGGCCTCCACCGACAGGCGTGCGTCGGGTGCGCCACCTGCCGGATCGGACGACGCGGTCGACGGACCGGCGTCGCTGCGCGTGTACGGGTCCCAGTGCGGCGGTGCCGCTGCATCGGTCTGGCCGACGAGGTGGAGACCGGTCGGCACGGCGGTGCTCGTCGCGCGGATCCGCCCATCGGCGAGACGCGTCGTCTCCAACACGTGGGTGACCTCGCCGAGGGTGAGGCCGGCCGACGAGATCGTCGCCCGCCCGCTGTCGATCGGTCCGCTCATCGAGATGCGGTCGGCGCTGACCGCCACCGTCGCGGGGCCGCGCGGGGTGTCGATGCGCACGCTGCCGGAGCCGAACATCGACGACTCGTCCGCCGTCGCCTCGGTCAGCAGCCACGTCGATCCCGGCGTCGCGCTGGGGCCGTCGGCCCACAGCGCGGAACTGGTCGACGTCTCCGGCGAGTAGGCGCCGGCGCCCGGATCACCAGCGTCGGTGATCTCGAACGCCGCCGTGGACGTGTACCCGGACGGCAACGTGCCGATCAAGCGGGCCAGCGGGTGCCCGCCGTCCGGGCCGCCGCCGTGCGCCGTCGTGGAGGTCACGGTCGTCGAGGTCACGGCTGTCGGTGTCGGGGCGGTCGGTGCCGCGGTGGGTGCGGCGCGATCGCGCGGGTCGTCGCCGGACGTGGCGACGGCGGCGACGATGCCGATGATCGCAGCGACGGCCAGTGCCGCCCCGACCTGCTGACGGCGAGCGGCCGGGTGTCGCGCACGCGGCGGTGCCGGCGGTGCGGTCGAGGCGATCCACGGCGATCCGCAGCCCGACGGCTCGTGCGGATCGATCAGCTCGATCCGTTGCCGATCGTCGCGGTTGGGCACCGACAGATCCTCCCACCGCCGACCGCTTGTACGCTCCCGCCGTGACCGACCTTCCCGTGCAGATGTTCTCCCAGGGCCCGCCGCGCACCGTGCTCCCCCCGGAGAGCCCGCAGATCATGGACGCGCTCGACGCCGCAGAGGCAGGACCGGCATCCGATCGGCGCGCCGCGATCGCCGACGTGGTCATCGGTCACCCCCGCTCGATCTTCGCCTGGCGTGCCCTCGGCGACGCCGGCCGCGACACGATCGAGCGCTACGCCGCGTACCGCGTCGGCTACCACCGCGGGCTCGACGCCCTGCGCGCCAACGGCTGGCGCGGCTCCGGCTACGTGCGTTGGTCCGACGAGGCGAACCGCGGGTTCCTCGGCTGCTTGCGTGGCCTCGGTGAGATGGCCGCGGCGATCGAGGAGACCGACGAGGCCGAGCGCATCGCCCTGTTCCTGGCCCAGCTCGACCCGTCCGGTCCGCCGGCGTCGTGACCGTCGCCGGCGCGGTGCTGTGCGGCGGACGCAGCACGCGCATGGGTCGCGACAAGGCGACGTTGGAGGTCGACGGGGAAGCGATGGCGGCCCACGTCGCGGACGCGCTGCGCGCCGCCGGGTGCGACCCGATCGTCGCCATCGGGGGTGACGCGCGAGCGATGGCGGCTCTCGGGCTGGAGCCAGTCACCGACCTGTACCCCGGCGACGGTCCGCTCGGCGGGATCATCACCGCACTCGGCGCGCTCGCCGAGCCCACCACATCCGCGCCGCAGACCTGGGTCCACGGTGAGGGGGTGGCGAGCGTCGATGCCGCCGTCGATGCCGTCGTCGTCGTCAGCTGCGACCTGCCCTGGCTCACCGCCACCACGATCCAGCGCGTGATCGCCGGACTCGGTGAGCACGACGTCGCCGTCGCGCACGGCGAACGGCGCGAGCCGTTGTGTGCCGTCTGGCGCCCGACGTGCCTCGGGCGGTTGCGCGCCGGCTTCGACGACGGCCGGCGCGCAGTCCACGGCGCGATCGACGGACTCGACGCGGTGGACGTGCCCGTCGACCCGCCCTCGGTGCGCAACGTCAACACGCCCGACGACGTCCGCGAGGCAAGCCGTGGTCACGACGGATAACGTGCGCGACATGGCCATCGATGAAGTCTCCGTGTCCGAACTGGAGTCAGCGCTCGCCG
>JAODBQ010000109.1 GCA_025464045.1 Ilumatobacteraceae bacterium | reverse complement strand
ACCACCAACAAGTACAACAGAAATCCGATCACGGTATCCCCTTTCATGCGAACAGGTAATGCCCTGTCCATCTCTGACTCCGGTGAGGTATCCCTGCGACGGAGCGATGAAACACTGCTTCCGGGTGAGATCACGGTTCGTCGACCCGGCCTCCGTCCCGTCAGAGGAGCGCGCTGAGCTGGTCATACTCGCCGACAGCGCCACGTGGGGCGGGTGTGATCGACGAGCGCAGTGCTCGATCGAGCGGGCCTGTCTATTCGTTCGCCGCGGTGGTGGTGACGCTCAGGGGAGTTGTCGTTGGCTCTCGCGAATGCTTTACCGGCGTTGATGAAGCTGTCGTCATCGCCGGCTCCGCCGGACCAGCGGCTTTCGCCTCACCACGGCTCGTCGTCGTCGTCGACGAGCCCTCGTCGGCAACGCTCGACGTCGACGCCGCGGTGGGCTGTGGGCCTCCCGCGTCAGATGTGGTCGGGCCTGACGAAGCGAGCGTGTCATCGCCGCGACGGTCGTCGGTTCCGTCGCCAGCTCCTCCGCGGTGCCTGCGCAGCGGATCAGCTCGAACAGTCGGAGGAGACCACCCTCGGACCCGACGTCGTCCGGTCCCGACGCCGGACCGGTGCCCAGTTCGTCGAAGTCGGCGAAGTCGTCGAACACATGGGGATGATCGTCGGGGAGACGGTCTTCGTTACACGCATCGCGCCGCGCCGCTGCCCGCGGGCCGGTGGACGCCGCGGTGCTCGGTGACGCGCACCCGGCCTTCTTCGCCGCCCTGATGCCCACGGAAGTCGAGATGCGCGCGCTGCGTGGGTGCGCGGATCAAGCGAGCGTGAGGTATCCAACGATGCACACGAGCACGGCACCGGCGGCGGCGATGCCGAGCAGGCGGCCCCGGCGCTTGCGCAAGAACAGCTGGATGCCGAGGCCGGTGACGGCGACGACGACGAGGAGACCGCCGGCGAGGTCGATGGTCCAGTTCCACGAGCCGTTCGTGCTCCGGCCCTTGTGGAGGTCGTTGAGCACGGCGACGAACCCCTGCTGCTCGACGTCGACGGTGTACGCGCCCGTGGCGACATCGAAGACGATGCTCGCCGCGTAGCCGGGCCCCGCGTAGCTGATGTGCCCCTGTGCGGGATCCGCGCCGTAGTCGCTGACCTCGGCGGTGATGCCGTAGGTGGCGCGGGCGTACTCGCTCACCGCGAGGAAGTCGACGATGCCGCTCGGGGCGAACCCAACCGGCAGCGTGCCGGACGCCGCCGTGTGATCGGCGTGGTCGCCGAGCGTCCACGTCGGGTGGTTGAGCGTGATCCCGGTGGCGCCGAAGAACAGCACGATCAGCAGGCTGATCATGCTCGTGTAGGAGTGCAGCCAGCGGAACCAGCGCTGTGCCCGCGCGCCGCGCAGCCGGCGTCGATCGCTGCTGAACATGAGGGCTGCGGCGGGGATCGTCGGCGCCGCCGGCTCGCCGTCCAGCGTCGGTCGCGGCAGCTGATCAGCCAAGGAGCTGCACCGTCGCCGCCGTCAGCTCGCCGTTCGGCCGGAGCTGCTTGATGAAGGGCGTCGTCCCGATCGACACCGACTCGCGCACGAGCTCGTACGGCCCGTGTTCGCGAGCGGCTTCGATGCACACGAAGTAGTCCGCCGCCGGAACGGTGGCGCCCGCGTGATCGGTGCCGTCCCAGCTGACCGAGTAGGCACCCGGCACTCTGCTCCCGCTGGACACCGTGTCGACGGCGTCGTCGGTGCGCCCGGCGTCGTCGACGGTGTACCAGCGGGTCAGCTCCTGGAGGTACTTGCTGTCGCGTCGGCTGTACCAGAGGCTGACGGTGCGCACGAGCGCGCCGCCTGCGTCCTCGATCCACACTGCGATGAACGGGTTGTTGATCCGCCCTCCGCCGGTCGCGGCGAACGTGAGATCGATGCGCAGCTGCCGCCCCGTGCCGGAGCCCGACGCGGCGCTGCCGGGCGCTGACGTCGTCGCCGGCGCGGTTCCCGGAGTCGCGATCGGCGCAGTGCCGCGCGGTGTCGTTCGCGGGAGCTCGGCGGGAGCCGACGGCGTTGGCGCGTTGGCCGTCGGCGCCGCGGTGAACGTGCTCGCGTCGTCGTTGCCGCACGCCGCGAGCGGGAACGCGAGGACGATGCCCGCGCCGAGCGAGCCCTTGACGAAGCTGCGCCGGGAGACGGCGACGAACCGGGACGGGTGCTCGGACACGACCGTCAGCCGCCCGCCGGCCGGGTGTCGACGTCGTCGTGTCTCCGTGGTCGATCGACGTCCTGGTTCGAGCCACCACGCCACGAGCACGACCGGGATCTGCACGAGGAACGGGTGCGCGGGCAGTCCGACAGCGTGTCCATGCGCCGCGAGGGTAAGTCGCGGTGGCATGCCGAGGACCGGCAGCAGGACTTTCTCAGGTGGCTCTCATCTCAGCTCAACATCAGCTGTGAGTCGCGGTCGTTCGGATGCCGAGACGACCACACGCACACGGAACGCGATGCGATCGACTTGACTGTCGAGCGTCCGGACGAGGTGATGGAACATGGTTGGTCGACACGAAGGTCGACAAGATGGTCGGCGCGTGCTCGTCGTCGACGACGAGGCATCGATCATCGATGCCGTCGCGACGGCACTGCGCTACGAGGGCTACGACGTGGTCGAGGCGCGCACCGGCCGCGCCGGCCTGTCCACGGCGCAGAGCGAGGTGCTCGACCTCATCGTGCTGGACGTGATGCTGCCCGACGTCGACGGGTTCGAGATCGCGCGACGGCTGCGCGCCGACGGTGTGACGACGCCGATCCTGTTCCTCACCGCCAAGGACGCGCTGGACGACAAGGTCCGCGGATTCGGCGTCGGCGCCGACGACTACGTGACCAAACCGTTCTCGCTCGCCGAGATCGTGCTGCGCGTCAAGGCGATCATCCAACGTTCCAGTGGTGCCCAGCCCGACGCCGATGCTCGCCTGTCCTTCGCCGACGTCGTGCTGGACCAGGACACCCACGAGGTGCGACGGGCGGGTGCGCTCGTCGAGCTGACGGCGACGGAGTTCAACCTGTTGCGGTTCTTCATGCTCAACCCGCGTCGCGTGCTGTCCAAGCCGCAGATCCTCGACCACGTGTGGCACTACGACTTCGACGGCGACTCGAACATCCTCGAGACGTACATCAGCTACGTCCGGCGCAAGCTCAACGCGGCCGGTCCGCCGTTGATCCACACGGTTCGGCTCGTCGGCTACGTGCTGCGCGAGACGGATGTCGAGGCATAGGTGTCGCTGCGCGTTCGGCTCGTCGCGGCGATGTCGCTCGTGGCGTTCGTCGCGCTCGCGACCGCGGGCCTAGCGACGTACACGGCCTACTCGCACTCCCAGCTGACCCAGATCGACGACACCTTGCAACGGTCGCACGAGCCGATCGAACAAGCCGTCAGCGCGAACGACCAGGACCTGCAGCAGGCGGTCGAGCGGGCCGCGCCCGGTCTCTTCGTGGCGCTGCTGGACGAGGGCGGCGCGGCGGCGTTGGTGGTCCCCGCGCGCGAGGCCGGTCACGAACCGCTGCTGCCCGATCTCGACGACCTCACGCTGCCGCCGCAGACGTCCGGTCAATTCGTCGATCGGCCGTACTTCTCGACGCTCGCGTCGACGACCGGCGGGGCGGAGCTGCGGGTGCGGACCTCACGGCTCGGCAACGGTCAGGTCCTCGTCGTCGGGGTCTCGCTGCACGAGGCCGAGAGCTCGCAACGCAGCCTGATCGTGATCGAGTCGATCGTCGCCGCCGTGGCCCTGCTGGTGGCCGGGGTGATGGGCTGGGTGCTCGTGCGCGTCGGCCTGCGGCCGTTGCGACGCGTCGAGCAGACGGCGCTGCTGATCGCCGGTGGGGGAGACCTCGAGCAGGAGGTACCGGGCAGCGATCGGCCGAGCGAGGTCGGCCGGTTGGCCCGCGCGTTGAACACGATGCTCGATCGGATCCGGAGTGCGTTCGCCGAGCGCGACGCGACGGAGCAGGCGCTGCGCGACTCCGAGGAGCGGATGCG
>JAODBQ010000075.1 GCA_025464045.1 Ilumatobacteraceae bacterium | reverse complement strand
CGCCACTCAGCCCCCGGGACGCGTCCCCGGAACGCACGTTCTACTAGTAGGATGACCTTTGACCGAGTCGCAACGTCGTATTCACAGTCGCAACCTCGTTGTCGGAGTCGCAACGTCGTGGTCCGAGTCGGATGGCCGTGGTCCGAGTCGGATGCCCGTGGTCCGAGTCGCTCGGCGCGGCCCGAGTCGTTGCGTCGGGAGAACCACACGCAGCGACTCGCGCCCGCTCGTGCGACTCGGACTCGGACTCGCGACGTCGACTTCGACACCGCGGCCGAGGGAGTCGGTCGGCAGGTGGCGTTCCTGTCCGGGAGAATGCCGTGGGTGATGTCGTCGCGGTGACCGGTGTGGTGGCCGTGGTCCGAGTCGGATGGTCGGAGTCGGATGGCCGTGGTCGGAGTCGGAACGTCGTGGTCCGAGTCGGAACGTCGTTGTCGGAGTCGCTCGGCGCGGCCCGAGTCGCTGCGTCGGGAGAACCACACGCAGCGACTCGCGCCCGCTCGTGCGACTCGGACTCGCGGCGTCGACTTCGACACCGCGGCCGGGGGAGCCGGTCGGCGGGTGGCGTTCTTGTCCGGGAGAATGCCGTGGGTGATGTCGTCACGGTGACCGGTGTGTTGGCCGTGGTCCGAGTCGGATGGTCGGAGTCGGATGGCCGTGGTCGGAGTCGGAACGTCGTTGTCGGAGTCGCTCGGCGCGGCCCGAGTCGTTGCGTCGGGAGAACCACACGCAGCGACTCGCGCCCGCTCGTGCGACTCGGACTCGGGCTCGGGCTCGGGCTCGGGATCGGGCTCGGGCTCGGGCTCTCGACTTCGACGGCGCGGCCGAGGGGCTCGGACTCGCGACTTCGGCTTCGACTTCGACGGCGGGGCCGAGGGCGTCGGGTCAGCAGGTGGCGTTCTTGTCCGGGACGATGCCGTGGGTGATGTCGTCGGGGTTCGTCGCCGTCGGTGCGACCGTGGTCGGCCCGACGGTCGTCGCGGTGACCGGTGTGATGGACGTCGTCGAGGAGCTCGGGGTTGTCGTGGTGGACGTCGACGTCGGCGGGCGGCTGGTCACCGGGCCGGCGCCGAGCGTCGTGGTCGTGGTCGCCGCCGTGGTCGCCGGCGTCGGCGTCGTCGCCGGGGCGGACGTCGTCGTGTCGGCGACCTGCTCCGGGGCGCCGGCGAGCGTGGCCTTGCCGCGGAAGATGTTCAGGATCGCCTGCATGTTCGCCCCGTCGATCTGGGGGATCAGCACCGCCGCGCCACCGACGTTCTGACCCTTCGCCTGGATCTGGTACGTCTTGATCTGGGCGGGTTGGATCTCTCGCAGCAGGCCGGCGAACGAGAGCATGTCGTCGATCGAGAAGCCGGCGTCGAACACGACGTACTTCTGCACGGCGGTGATCAGACCGCGGATCACGCTCGGACTGAACAGGCCCTTGCTGTTCGCCGCTTGGAGCATCCGCCGCAGGAAGTCCTGCTGGCGGGTGATCCGGCCGTAGTCCGACGTGCCGTCGTCCTTCCACGTCCCGTCGGCGGCCTGGTACTGCAGGTGCCGGCTGCGCACGTAGGCGAGCGCTTCGTCACCCTCGAAGGTGTGGCACTGCGACACGTCGAGGATGTTGATGCCCGTGTTCGCGTCGCGGATCGGGTTGGTCAACGGCACCGACACGCCGCCGACGGCATCGACGATGGTCTTGAACGCGCAGAAGTCGATCTGCACGAAGTGGTCGACCTGCACGCCGAAGTTCTTGTCGAGCGTCGCGGCCATCAGGTCGTAGCGACCTCGTTGGAACGTGGTGTTGATCCGCTGCGACGCCTTGCCGGGGATCTGCACCCACAGGTCGCGGGGGAACGAGAGCACCGCCGCGGCCTTCGTGCTCGGGTCGATGCGCAGCACCATGATCGTGTCGCTGCGGTTGCCGATGTTCTCGCGACCTTGGACCGCGCCGGCCCACGGTGAGTTCGGGTCGACGCAGGCGTTGTTGTCGTCACCGGTGATGAGGAAGTTCTCGGCCTTGGGATCCACCGTCGGGAACGTCTCGGGCGGTGCGGAGGCGCCAGCGGTGGTCGATTCCGACGCGGCCGCCGCGGGCGAGCTCCCGCCTGGCGTCGAGACTGCCGGTACGGCGGTCGACGGTGCCTGATCGTAGGAGACCCGCGGTGCGGCGACGAACGATTCGCGCACCCGCTTGCCGGCGATGAGCGCGCCCGCCCCGCCGAAGCAGGCGAGCACGACGACGATGTTGAGCGCGAGCATCGCCCGCTGCAGGCCGCTGTGGTGGACCTTGAACGGTTTGGCCTCCGTGCTCGGTGTCGAATCACGAGAGGCCGCCATGCGCGGCTGATGATATCCGCAGGTCCGACGTCCGGCCGGGCGGCTCGACGGGCGCGGGTGCGAAGTGCACCCTCCGCCCGCGCGCGGTCGCGCTTCGATATGGTCGACGGGTGCCCGAGCCCGCTCTGCACGCGTCCTCGCTGCTCATCGAAGTCGACGTCGTCCCGGCCTCCGTCGGCCTGGCCCGCGGCCCTGTCGCCGGGCCCGCGGTCGTGCCCGGCGTCGCCCCGGCTCGAGCCGAGGCGCAATGGGTCCAGCGCCTCGACGAGCTGCACCTGCTGACCCCGCTGCGGATCCTGCTGATCATCGGCGTCGCCACGCTGGTGACGCTGGCCGTCGGCGTGGTGGTCCGGCGACTCCTCGCCCGGACGTTCCACATCCCCGGCGGCGATCCCGCCCGCACCGACGCGCGCAAGCGGGCCTTGGCCAGCACGTTGCGTTCGGCGTTGCTCGGGATCGTGTGGGCGGCCGCGGTGATCACCATCGTCAGCGAGATCGGCATCAACATCGGTGCGTTCGTCGCCACCGCAACGGTCGTCGGTGGTGCCGTCGCGTTCGGCGCGCAGACGTTGGTGCGGGACGTGATCTCCGGCTTCTTCGTGCTCGCCGAGGATCAGTACGGCGTCGGCGACAGCGTCGATCTCGGTCTCGCCGCCGGGGCGGTGGAGAAGATCACGCTGCGCAGCGTGAGGCTGCGCGACGGCGACGGCACGGTCTGGTACGTGCCGCACGGCGGCGTCGCCCGTGCAGGGAACCTCTCCAAGACCACGGCCGTGCAGCTCAACTTGCAGGTCACCCGGGAGAGCAAGCTGGCCGATCTGCACCGAGTTGCCACAGCGCTGGGTGAACGGCTCACCGAGACCGTCGGTGCGCTGCTCACCGCACCACCGACGGTGGTCGGGCTCGTCGACCTCTCCGACGACCGGATCGTCTACCGGGTCGCCGCCCAGATCCACGCCGGCCGGCAGGAGGACGTGCGCCGCGCCTGGCGCGCGCTCGTGCTCGACGCCTTCGAGCGCGGCGACCTCAGGCCGCCCGCCGCGCCGACCACGATCGTGCGCGTCGACGCCGGCACGAGCGGTTCCACCGACCCCGTGGAGTCGGCGGAGCCCGCCGACGCCGACCGCACCCGCAGCGTCACCGAACCCGATTGACCCGCGATGGGCCCGAGCCGCGGGTCACGAGTGGGCGACCCGTCGGGCGGCGAGGTGAGGGATGCGCGACGCACCCGTGGTCACCGTCACCTCACCCCACGTCATCGCACCGCCAGGTCGCGTCGCCGCAACGCGACGTCAGCTCGCCGTCAGGCGACGACGACGACGGTGACGCCGATGCCGGCGAAGGCCCACATCGCTTGCGCGTCGGCGGTCGACTGGCGGACGCAGCCGTGCGAGAGCGGGGTGCCGAGCTGGCTGTCGCTCTGCAACGGGACGCCGTTGTTGCGCGGGATCTCGTGGAAGCCGATGTTGTCGCCCTCCGGGCCATGGGCGAAGCGGACCATGTAGCGCATGCACGTCTGGCTGTTGTGGATCGCGCAGGTGTACGCCGAACGGGACCACACGTGGTACGTGCCCGGGTTCGGCTGGTCCATCCGACCCGACACCCGGTACGTGCGCAGCACCGTGTTGTCGGGGTTGATCAGCCACACCCGCTGGGCACGCTTGGCGTAGATGACCCGTTGGCCGCTCCCGGAGTTGGCCGGGATGTCGGTGCTCAGGCCCGGGTTCGGCGGCTGAGTC
>JAODBQ010000653.1 GCA_025464045.1 Ilumatobacteraceae bacterium | reverse complement strand
GCACGTCGGCTGCTCGCCGAGGGTGGGCCGTCGAACGTGTCGTTCACCAACGTCGCTCGCGCGGCGAAGGTGGGCCGCCAGACGCTGTACACGCACTGGCAGACGCCGGAGCGGCTCCTCGCAGAAGCGATCCTCGACGAGTATGGCGGCCCCTCCGCCGAGGACGTCGACTCCGTCGTCGAGGCGGTCCGCGCCTCGTTGCTCGGCCTGCGCGAGACGATGTCGGAACCCGCTCGCGGGGTCGCCGTGGCAACGCTGACGGCGTTGGCGTTCCACGACATGACGAGTCGCGACGCGTTGCACAAGATCGGCGCCGACTGGTTCGCCACGTTCAACGCGTCGCTGCGCCCCCTCGGCGTGACGTGCACGTTGGACGAATATGCGTTGATCGTCGGACCGGTGTTCTTTCTCGTGTTCTTGCTCCGCGAACCGGTTACCGATGCGCTCATCGAGCGAATCGTCACGCATTTGTCACCGGTGATCGAGCCGACATCGACATCGACATCCGCACCGCCACCCGTACCGGCAACCGCACCGCCACCGAGCGACACTCGCGCACCGAAGAAGAAGGCAAGTTGACGATCTCCGCGCCAGACGGCCGTTGACCGCTGTTCCCGATCTGGATTATCCTGCACGCAGATCGTGCCTGGACCCCGCCCGAGCAAGTCATTGCATTGCCGAACGGGAAGGAGCACGACGTTGCTCTACACGACCGAGCACCGAACGATGTCCATCGATCGTGCCCGCCTGGTTGCGCACTACCTGGCGCTGCCGGGTGATGGCGATCCAAGCGCCGACGTCGCCGCCCAGGCCGACGGGATGCGGCTCGGGACCGACGGGCGGGCGCCGATCACCACCGCCCTGCGCGAGTTGTTCGGTGCGTGCCGCCGCAGCGGCGAACCGTGGGCGACGGAGCCGCTCGTCGCGCTCGACGAGCACGACGCAGCGGTCGAGCTCGTCGAGCGGTTGCGCGCCGCGGGGACGCGGCGCGTCGAGGCGGCCTTCCGTCTCGTCGCGCAGCGCTCCACCGCACTGTTCGCCCGCCTGCAGTTGCTCGGCTTCTACGCCGACTGAGGCACGGCCGGCATGTCAGTCGAAGCTCAGGTCACCGGTGCGGGTGCGCTTGAGCTCGAAGAAGTTCGGGTAGCCGGCGAGGAGTCGGGCGCCGTCGAACACGTCGAGCGCATCCTGACCGCGAGGGATCGCGGTGAGCACCGGACCGAAGAACGCCACGCCGTCGATGTGGATCGTCGGTGTGCCCACCTCCAGGCCGACGGGATCCATGCCGCGGTGGTGGCTGGCCTTCAGCGCCTCGTCGTACTCCGTGCTGTGGGCCGCCTCGGCGAGCTCCGCCGGCAGCCCGACGTCCTCCAACGACTCGCGGATCACCACGTCGAAATCGCTGATCTTGCGATTGTGGATGCGCGTGCCCATGGCGGTGTAGAGGTCGCGCAGGACACCGTCACCGTGGTGCTGAGCAGCGGCGATGGCCACCCGCACCGCGCCCCAGCCCTTCTCCATGATCGCCTGGTACTGCTCGGGCAGGTCACGTCCGGTGTTCAGCACGGAGAGGCTCATCACCGCGAAGTGGAGATCGATGTCGCGCTGCTGCTCCACCTCGAGGATCCAGCGCGAGGTGATCCACGCGAACGGGCACAGCGGATCGAAGTAGAAGTCGATTCGGGTCGTCCCCGTGGTCGAGCCGCGGGGCGTGGCCTGGTCGAGTGTCGTCATCGTGATCTCCGTAGGGGTTGTCGGGGGGACGGCGCGGGGGCGCCGCCATGGAGTGCGACAACCGCGCCGCGGTGGCAAACCTTCCCACATCGTCCGGCGGCCCCGCAGACGCTCAGATCGCGACCAGACCGTTGCGGACGATGACTCGTTTGCGCTATGGTGCGACCACTTTTCGTGACCGAACCCCGCCCAGACCACGCGCGGACCTGCTGGCAGCTGTGGATGGTGAACGTGGTCAATGAGGACAGGCTCTCCTTGGTGCTCAGCGAGTTCGCGCGGACGCTGATCACGGACTTCCCGATCCAGGGCATCCTCGACCGGCTGGTCGAGCGGATCACGCACGTGCTCCCGGTGGCCTCGGCCGGCGTCACGTTGATCTCCGACTCGATGGAGCCGCACTACGTCGCCGCGTCGGGCGAATCAGCCCTGCACTTCGAACGCCTGCAAGCGGACATGGGGCAGGGTCCGTGCATCGCCGCGTACACCTCCGGCAATCCGGTCCTGATCGCTGACCTGTCCGCCGAGACGCGCGTCCCCGAGTTCGTCCCCGCCGCGCTGGCATCCGGCCTGCGGGCGGTGTTCACCTTCCCGTTGCGTCATGGCGACGGGCGCCTCGGTGCGCTCGACCTGTACAGCAACGACGTCGGACCGCTCGACGAGCGCGACGTCGTCGCCGCACAAACCCTTGCCGACGTGACCGCCGCGTACCTGCTCAACGCGCAGGCACGACAGGACGCGCAGGCCGCGTCGGACCGCTTCCAGCACCACGCCCTCCACGATCCGCTGACCGGGCTCCCCAACCGGTTGCTGTTGCAGGAGCGCTTGGAGCACGCGTCACAACGGGCCAAGCGGTCGCACACCGCGGCAGCGTTGTTGTTCACCGACATCGACGGGTTCAAGCTGATCAACGACACATACGGACATCAAGCCGGCGACGAACTGCTGGTCGCGATCGCGCAGCGATTGTCGGGGCTGGTGCGATCCGGCGACACATTGGCGCGAGTTGGTGGCGACGAATTCGTGTTCCTGTGCGAAGACCTGCGTACCGCGGCCGATGTCGACGTGGTGGCAAAGCGGATCAACGAGATGTTCATCCGTCCGTTCACGATTGCGACCATCGAAGTCTCGATCACCGCAAGTGTCGGCAAAGCATTTGCAGGGCCAGGTGAGGAGATCTCCGATCAGCTCCTTGCACGCGCCGACATGGCGATGTACGAGGCGAAGCGCGAGGGCACCTTCCTACGCCCGCCAGTGAACACGATGGAGTCGCGCAGCACGCGCGACGAGCAGCACCTGGAGGGTCGCCTCCGCACGGCACTCGCCGAGGGTTCGCTCGAGGTTGCCTATCAACCGATCGTGCGCACCGCCGACGCGACGATCGCCGGTGTGGAGGCGCTGCTGCGCTGGAACGATCCCGATCATGGTTGGGTGCCGCCGATCCACATGATCCGGATCGCCGAGCGCTCCTCGCTGATCACCGAGATCGGCGAGTGGGTGATGGAGCGCAGCTGCCTCGACCACGCGACGTGGATGGCCGCGGTGCCCTCGGCAACGCTCGACCTCGCGGTGAACGTCTCGGTGCGACAGCTGATGGAGCCGGGGTTCGCGAGCATGGTCGACCGGGTGCTCACCCGTACCGGGATGGCTCCGACCGCGCTGATCCTCGAGGTCACGGAGAGCATCTTCATCGACCACAGCGGTCTCGCCATCAACGTGCTCGCGGGCCTCAACGCACTCGGGATCCGACTCGCGCTGGACGACTTCGGGACCGGGTACTCGTCGCTGAACTACCTCAGCCGGCTCCCCATCCAGATCGTCAAGATCGATCGCGGCTTCATCGCCAAGGTGGGCACCGCGTCGACGGAACGAGTGATCGCCGCAGCCGTCACCGCGCTTGCCCACGACCTCGGGCTGACCGTGATCGCGGAAGGCGTGGAGCTGGAGAGCGAGCACGAGGCGATCAACGCGATCGGGTGCGAGTGCGCCCAGGGCTACTTCTACGCGCGCCCGTCGCCGGCCGACGCGATCGTCGACCAGCTCCGGCGCCGCGCCGCGCCGCTGCGCGAGCGTGTGCTCGCGTCGAGCCCGCGTCCGCGGACGACGGCGAGACCAGAACGGGCGATGTCGCCGAGCACGCGCTGACGAGCGGCGGACGCCCGACACGAGCGCCTCAGGCTCGGCGACGAACGACCGGTCGATCTTGATGCGGGTGGCAGCGAGCCGGCGGAGGCGCGCGAATCGTCAGCCCGGCAACCCCAGACGCTGCGCGGCGGACGGCCAGCGCACCTCGTCGGCCCAACCCACCCGCTCGAACACCTTGATCAGCCTCGCCGAGGAATCGATCTGCCACGGCCGGATCCCGTGACTCGCGAGGCGGGGGTGCGCGTGGTGGTTGTTGTGCCACGAGTCGCCCATGCACAGCACCGACAGGACGGCGATGTTGTGGCTCGCGTCGTTCGTCGGGAAGGGCCGGCTGCCGAACATGTGGGAGAGCGAGTTGACCCCGAACGTCGCGTGCTGCAGCAGGAAGATGCGCACCAGGCCCGCCCACAGGAGCGCGCTCAGCGCGCTCGACAACGTCCCACCCAACGCCCAGCCGAGACCGAACGGGATCGCCAGCGACACCACGCACCACATCGGGAAGAGCGAGTCCATGACGACGATGTCGCGGTCATCGACCAGATCGGCCGCGTGGCGCCGCACGTTCGTGCCCGGATAGGAGAACAGCCAGCCGATGTGGGCGTGCCACAACCCGCGAACGTGGGCGCCGAACCCGCTACCGACCGCCCGCGGCGAATGCGGATCCTGGG
>JAODBQ010000084.1 GCA_025464045.1 Ilumatobacteraceae bacterium | reverse complement strand
GTCGCCGCCGCACAGCTGCCGGCATCCAGCGGATCCCGCGCGGGCGGCGCAGACGGCGGCTCGATCGGTGGCGTCGTCAGCTCGGTCGACGGACTCGTCTACCTCCGCCTGGTCGAACCGGCGCAATGGCAACGACTGCTCGCGGACATCCCCGCCACGGCCGAGGTCGCGCGGTCCGTCGTCTCCGAGCCGACCGTCCTCGATCGCGAGGCCGAGGCGATCAACCGCGCGCTGGACGCGTGGGCGGCGAGCCAGACGACCACGCAGATGCTCGAGAGCGCCCGCCGCCTGCAGGTGCCCGTTGCCCCGTTCGTGGACGTGGCGCGCCTCGCCGCCGACGACCACCTCGTCGCTCGCGGCTACGCCGACGGCGAGCGCGTCGACCTGCGCGTGCCGTGGATCATCGACGCGGCGCGCGACCGGCCGTCGTCCTGGCGGCCGCCGCGGCTCCGGCCGACCGCGCAGCAGCCGCTGCGTGGCGTGCGCATCCTCGATCTGACGTGGGCCTGGGCGGGGCCGTTCGCCACCACGTTGCTGGCCGAGCTCGGTGCCGAGGTGATCAACATCGAGTGGTACCCGCGACCGAGCAACCTGCGGGTGCAGGGCCCGGCCGTGGACGAGTTCGGCATCGAGGGCGGCGGCTGGTGGAGTGCCAACCAGCGCGGCAAGCGCAGCGTCGCCCTCGACCTGAAGCACCCCGACGCGCACCGCGCCGTGCTGGAGCTGGCGGCGGTCTGCGACGCCGCGATCGAGAACTTCTCGCCGGGTGTGAGCAACCGGCTCGGCCTCGGGTTCGACGACCTCGCGGCACGGAACGCGAACCTCGTCTACCTCTCGATGTCCGCATACGGCGCCACCGGCCCGCGCTCGTCCGAGCGCGGCTACGGTCCGCACCTCTACGCCAGCGCCGGCTACGCGGGGCTGCTGCGCGGGCCGCACGGCGAGCGCTCGCAGATGGGCATCCCGCTCGCCGACCCGATCTCCGGGCTCGTCGCCGCACTCGCGCTGACCGCGCACCTGCGCGGCCCGCAGGCCGTGCACATCGACCTGTCCGAGCTGGAGGCGACGTGCGCCGTGCGCGGCGAGCCGCTGCGGTCGGACAGCCCGTTCGACGCGCCAATCCGTTCCATCGCGGACACGTTGCGCGATCCGTACCTCATCGCACGCGGCGCGTGGGTGCCGGATCGCAGCGCAGCGATGCGCGGGCGTGACGTGCGCATCGCCAGGGCGCCGTGGCGGATGGACGCGGACCGGCTCGCCCAGATCAGTGGGGCGGCGGAGCTCGGTGCCGACACCCGAGAGGTGCTCATCGAACACGTCGGATGGAACGCCGAGGACGTCGATCGCCTCGTGTCGGCCGGCGCCGCCGTGGATCCAGCCAGCTGACGACCCAGGACGCCGAACGCGTCCGGAGAACACCGACAACACCAACAAGGGGAATGAAGGGGGACTGGTGAAGACCAGACACATCACACGCGTCCGACGATCGCTGATCGCGGGTGTGCTCATGGCGGGCCTGGCGCTCGCCGCCTGCGGGAGCGACACGTCGAGCACGACGACGCAGGCCGCGACGACCACGGGCGCGGCATCGACCTCGGCTGGTGGTGCGGAGCCGACCAACGCCGTACCGACGACATCGGCCACATCGGCCACACCCGGCACCGGCGCATCGTCGTCGACGAGCGGGTCCGGTTCGGCCGCGACGACGTCCGGCGGCACCGGGACGGCGACCACGGTCGCTGCCGGCCCGACACCGCAGGGCGACAAGGTCACGATCGGCATCGGCAGCGAACCGGAGACGCTCGACGTCGACAAGAGTCGGGCCGGCACGAACAACTACGTGCTGACGAACATCTTCGAGCAGCTCACCACCCACGGACCTGACGGCAAGCTGCAGCCGTCGCTCGCCAAGAGCTGGACGATGTCGTCCGACGGCCTCACCTACGACTTCCTGCTGCGCGACGGCGCCACCTTCCAGGATGGTTCCCCGGTGACGGCCGACGACGTGGTGTTCAGCTTCCAGCGGTTCATCGATCCCAACCTCGGCAACGTCTTCGCCTACCAGCTGGCCGGGATGGATCACATCGAGGCGGTCAGCCCGACGGAGGTGAAGATCGTCCTGAAGGCGCCGGACGGAGCGTTCTTGAACTCCGGCGGCTACGCGTCGATCGTGCCGAAGGCGTACATCACCAAGATCGGTGACGACGCGTTCGCGACGAACCCGATCGGCACCGGCCCGTGGGCGTTCGCGAGCCGCGCGATCGGCACCTCGCTGTCGCTCAAGCGCTACGACGGCTACTGGGGCGCGAAGCCGGGCTACGCGAACCTCGAGTTCCGGATCATCCCCGACGACAACTCACGGGTGGCGGCACTGCGCAGCGGCGAGCTCGACGCCGCGGCGCAGATCCCACCGCAGAGCGTCGAGACGTTGAAGGCCGACAGCAACCTCAACGTCGTCACCACGACCACCGGCGACAACATCTTCCTGATCTTCAACTCCAAGCAGACCGACAAGCCGTGGGGTGATCCGCGGGTGCGTCAGGCCTTGTCGATGGCGATCGATCAGGGAGCGATCCACGACTCCGTGCTCGGCGGTCTCGCCACCCTGATGTCGGGCGTGGCGCCGCTGGACGACGGCTGGGACCCGGCCGCGGTCGACCAGCCGAAGTACGACCCGGACGGCGCCAAGGCGCTGCTGAAAGAAGCCGGGTTCGACAAGGGCTTCACGATCGAGCTGTGGGGCCCGGTCAACGGTCGCCTGCCGAACAGCGAGCAGTTCATCCAGGCCGTCGCCGGCTTCTGGGAGGACATCGGCGTCACCGTCGACGTCAAGCTCGTCGCGTACAGCCAGTACGTCGACGCCGAGCGGGCGACCTCGACCATCAACGGCGTGGTCATGGGCCTCTACGGCGACTCGATCACGTTCGACCCGCAGGCCCGGCTGCAGGGCACGATGACCTGTGCAGGTCCGTACTCGCACGTCTGCGATCCGAAGCTCGACGACATGATCACCAAGGTCGCGACGACGCCGGACCACGACGCACGGGTGCAGACGTACAAGGACGCGTTCGAC
>JAODBQ010000072.1 GCA_025464045.1 Ilumatobacteraceae bacterium | reverse complement strand
AGCTCGCGCGCCGCGTCGTTCATCGACGATCCGGCGCCGGCACGCCGCGCCGGCACGGCCGACATGATCGCGGAGGTCATCGGCGACGACGTCAACGCGATCCCGGCGGACATCGGCGTCATCGAGGCCAGGATCTGCCAGTAGGAGCTCCTCGTGGTGAGCAGGTCGAACGACAGCAAGGCCAGGCTGAGCAGGGTCATGCCGAGGCCGACGGTCCAGTTGCCGCCCAACTTGGCGGTGATCTTCGGCGTCGAGGGCGCGATGAGCACCATCACCAACCCGGTCGGCAGCAGCCGAGCGGATGCCGCGAGCGGTGAGTACCCGAGCACCTGCTGGAAGTACTGGGAGAGGAGGAAGAACTGTCCGTAGATGGCAACGAACACGAAGATCATCCCGCCGACGCCGGCGCTGAACGCGCGCACCTTGAAGTAGGCCATGTCGAGCATCGGCTCGTCGGTGTGGCGCTCCCACGCGACGAAGGCGATCAGGAACAGCACGCCGATGAACGCGGCGACCACGGTCTCCGAGCTGGCCCAGCCCTTCTCGGGTGCCTCGATCAACGCGTAGACGATGGCGACGATGCCGATGGTGGAGAGCACGGCGCCGAACGGGTCGAGCGGCGACTTGTGCGGGTCCCGCGAGCGGGGCATCAGCCACACTCCGATGACGATCGCCCCGAGCACGAGCGGCACGTTGACGAGGAACACCGAACCCCACCAGAAGTGGGCGAGCAGCGCGCCGCTGATGAGTGGGCCGAAGCTGCCGCCGGCGCCGGTGACGCTGGCCCAGATCGCGATCGCCTTCGGACGCTCGTGAGGGGGGAAGACGTTGATCAGGATCGACAACGTCGACGGCATGATCAACGCCGCGCCGACCCCCATCAGGGCGCGGCAGACGATCAGCTCGGTCATCGTCGAACCCATGGATGCGAGCACCGAGCCCGCGAGGAAGATCACCAGACCGAGCTGGAGCGCACCCTTGCGACCGAACCGGTCGCCGAGCGCGCCGGTGGTGAACAGCAGCCCGGCGAACACGAGCGAGTAGATCGCGACCACCCACTGCAGCTGCGACTCGGTGGCGTGGAGCTCCCGCGACAGCGTCGGCAGGGTGACGTTCAACGTCGTGTTGCCGACGACCACGATCAGCAGGCTCGTGCACAGCAGGGCGAGGATGCCCCAGCGCCGTCGATGCACCTGTGCTGCGTCGGATTCGGCGAAGCGGAGCACGACCGCCGATTCTGACGACCGTTCGGCCGGGCTGCAAACGCGAGGTGTGCGGACGGGTGTGACGCCCGTCATGCCCGCGCCGCGAACGCCTGCTGGTGGAGGGCGACGCGGTGCTCCGACGGTCGTCGACTGGGCGTCGGCTTCGTGGCGACGACCGCCCCAAGTACGCTGCCCGCTCATGGGTCAGCCTGTCGCCGTCGTCGTCAAGCAGAGCCCGACGCCGGGCCTGGTCCGGTTCGAGGCGAACCGCAACCTCACGGGGATGGGCCACGAGACGTTCCGGACCGCCGCCGATGCGGTCGGTCCGCGGCCCGCTGCGTCACTGGCGCGCACGTTGCTGGCCACCGGTCATGTGCAGCGGGTGCACATGTTCGGGAACATCATCACCGTCGATCTGCTCAAGGGCTACACGGCCGACGGGCTGGCGGACATCGTGCGCGACATGTACCAGTACTGGAAGCCGGGCATGGTGCCGCCTGCGCTCGTGGAGCCCGTAGCCGAAGAGGGTGGTGCGCCCGCCGCGGTCGGTGCGGCGGCGCCGGCAGGCGCGTCGGCGTACGAACAGCTGATCCCGGCCACGCTCCGCGATCGCAGCGCTGCTGCGTTGGCGAAGTGGCAGGCGAACCACTGACGTGGTGGTGATGCGAACGTGGTGACGAACACGGCGGTGGCGGAGACGGATGCGGCGGAGATGGCCGGGGTGGAGACGGGCAGGGTGGAGACGGGCAGGGACGCAGCGGTCACGGACATGTTCCGCCTCGACGGTCGTACGGCGATCGTCACCGGCGGCACGCGTGGCCTCGGCTTCGCCATCGCCCGCACGTTCCTGCGCGCCGGCGCCAACGTGGTGATCTGCGGCCGGACCGCGGATCAGGCGGAGGAGGCGGCGGCGACGCTCGGCGGTGCGAGCGTCGGGGTCGCTGCGCACATGGGCGATCTGGCGGCGGTCGAGCAACTCGTCGAGACGACGGTCGAGCGGTTCGGCGGCATCGACGTGGTCGTCAACAACGCCGGGATCTCGCTCGGCATGAACCTCGAAGCGATGACCGTGGCCGGGCTGCAGAAGTCGCTCGACGTCAACCTGATCGGCCCGGTGATGCTCGTGCAGGCCGCGCTCCCGTACCTCGAGCGCAGCCCGTCGGCGTCGGTGATCAACGTCATCACGGCCGGGGTGATGCGCCCGACGCGCGGGTTGTCGGTGTACCAGGCGGCCAAGGCCGGGCTGGAGATGATGACCCGCACGATGGCGCTGGAGCTCTCCGACCGGCACATCCGCGTCAACGGCATCTCGCCCGGCGCGTTCGGCACCGACATGGTGATGAACATGACCGAGGACCGCATCCAGGCGGCGATCGAGCGCACACCGCTCGGCCGGATGGCGGACCCGTCGGAGATCGGCGGCGCGGCCCTGTTCCTGGCCAGTCGGGCGTCCAACTTCGTCACCGGGACGACGCTCGTCGTCGACGGTGGGATGACCATCTGACGCTGGTTCCTGACGGCTGGGTCGTGACGGCTGACGTCTCGGCCGACCCTCTGCTGCGCTCGTCCGCCCCCGTTCGAACCCCGGCGACGTCCCTTGTCGGGCGTACATGTGTTCGATAGAGTCGCTGCGTGGCCAAACCGCTCGTCGTCCCGCAGCACGCCACCGGCCATGCCGCGTGGGGGGTTGCCGCCTCGCGCGAGCGCACCGTGGAGCTGCTCGCGGCGTTCTCGGAGCTGGTGCCAGGCGGGGTGCTGCAACGTGGTTCCACCGTCGGGTGCGTCGGGCCGGCGGCGGTCTCGCTGGCCATGGCCGTTGCCGCCGGGCCGGTCGGGCAGGGCGCGTGGGTCGGCGTCACCGGGGTGCAGACGTTCGGGGTCCGCGCCGCAGTGGAGCTCGGCGTCGCTGCAGAGCGGCTGGTGCTGGTGACCGAGCCACCTGGCGGCTTCGCCGAGGGGCAGTGGGCGGATGTGGTGGC
>JAODBQ010000046.1 GCA_025464045.1 Ilumatobacteraceae bacterium | reverse complement strand
GCGGCGACGAGCGCCGACGCGTACAGGTCGTCGAGCGCCTGCCAGTGGCGGGCCGCGGCGGCCTCGTCGTACGTCGGGGTGTCGGGAACGGCGAACCCGTGGGCGGCCGGGTAGGTGACGAGCGTGTAGTCGAGCCCGGCGTCCGTCAGCGCGGTCGAGAGCCGCTCGAACTGCTCGGCGTCGAACGACGCATCGTCCGCCGCTCCGGCGACGTAGATCGTGGCCATCATCGCCGGTGCGAGCAGGTGCGGGCTGTCCGGTGCCGTCGTCGCGATCTGTCCGCCATGGAACGACGCCGCCGCGCCGACCCGATGGGGGAAGCGGCCGGCGGCCGTGAGCGCGAGTCCGCCGCCCATGCAGTACCCGGTCGTGCCGACCTTCGTGTCGGCCACCTCGGGCTGTGCGGCGAGGAAGTCGAGCATCGCCTCGGTGTCGCGCGCCGCCGCTTCCTTGGTCACGCTCGACACCAGCCCCATCAGCCGTTTGCGCTCGTCTGCGTCGGCGAAGGCGGTCTTCATGTCGAACGGCTCGACCTTGCCGAGGCGGTAGTACATGTCCGGGAGCAGCACCGCGTACCCGAGGTCGGCGAGTCGCTGCGCCATCTCGTGGAACGTGTCGCGGACGCCCCCGGCATCCGGATACATGATCACCGCCGGCCACGGTCCGCTGCCGGCCGGCGTGTGCAGACTGGCGTCGCACATGCCGTCGACGGTCGGGATCACCACATCGCGTTGCGTCATCGGAGCCTCCTCGAGTCGGTCGTCCCGGTGATGTTGCCATCGACGGACCGGCGACGTTTCATCCGACGGGGCGCGTCCACCGCTCGCGTCACATCGCCGGCGACGCCGCTCCCACGGCGAGGTGGCCGGTGCCCAGGTAGGCGCTGACCACGGCCGGATCGGTGCGCACGATCTGCGGCGGACCGCTGGCGATCTGGCGTCCGAACTCGATCACGTAGATGCGGTCGCAGACGCCGAGCACCAAGCGCATGTCGTGGTCGACGAGCAGGCAGGCGACACCGGTGCTGGCGATGCGGCGCAGGTGCTCACCGAAGATCGCACTCTCCGCCGTGTCGAGCCCGGCGGCCGGCTCGTCGAGGAGCAGCGCGATCGGGTCGAGGGCGAGCGCCCGCGCCACGCCCACCAGCTTCTGCTGGCCGAGCGACAGCTCGCTCGGCTTGCGGTGGGCCACCGCGTCGAGCCCGAGCAGCTCGATCGCCTCGCGCACGCGCGGCGAGGACGGACGGCTCGGCCGCACGAGGTCGCGCAGCAGCTTGCGCGCGTCGTCACCGCTGTCGTCGCTGACGCGCACGTTGTCGGCGACGGAGAGGTCGTCGAACAGCTCCACGCTCTGCCACGTCCGCGCGAGGCCCTTGCGCACCCGCACGTGCGCGGCGAGGCGCTCGAGCGATGCGCCGCCCAGCGACACCGTCCCGGTCGCCGGGTAGAAGCCGGTGATGCCGTCGATCAAGCTGGTCTTGCCGGCTCCGTTGGGGCCGATCAGACCGACGATCTCACCGGCGCGCACGTCGAGGCTGACGTCGTCGACGGCACGCAGACCGCCGTAGCTGACCGACATCGAGTCGATCCGCAGCACGACCTCGCTGGGTGCCGAGCGCACGACGGCAGCACCGTCGAATGCGGCGGGGCCCGCTCCGGATCCCCGTCCCACGAGCACGTGGTGGTCGCGCACCGGCATCGGCGCGGGCGCACGTCGCCGCACTCGATCGAGGATCACCCGGACCCGCCCGGCGATGCCCATCGGGTTGAGGATCACGGTGATGATCAACAGCGGTCCACTGATCAACGCGTAGTACGCGGCGACGCCGAAGCTGCGGTCGAGCACCGTGTAGACCACGCCGAGCGCGACGAGGGCGCCGGCCACGACCGCACCCGAAGCGCTGGTGATGCCGCTCAGGTACGTGATCGCGAGGAAGCCGAGCCCGACGAAGACGCCGAACGACGCCGAGGAGAGCTGCCCACGGCTGTACGCGATGAGCGCGCCGCCGAGCCCGGCGAGGAACGACGACAGCGCGAACGCGCCGAGCTTGATCGTGCTCACGGCCACACCGATCGACGATGCGGCACGCTCGTTGGAGCGCACGGCGAGCATCTTGCGGCCGGTGCCGGCGCGCATCACGTTGCTCACCATCACGAACACGACGACGACGATCGCGAGCACGGACAGCGCGAACGGCAGGCGCGCCACGTCACGGCCCCGACGGACCGACAGGTCGATCCCGAACAGGTGCCAGACCGGGATCTCCTTCGACGACGAGAGCAGCGTCGGTCCATCGAAGATCAGCTCCTCGACGGCGACGGCGGCTGCCAATGTGACCACCGCGAGCTGGGCCCCACGGATGCGCAGGGCCGGCACGCCGACCAACGTGCCGACCACAGTTGCGATCGCGACGGCGATCACCAGCGAGAGCGGGAAGGGCACGGCGTCGCCGAGCTTCGCCAAGACGAGGCCGGCGAGGCCGGCGAACGCGGTCTGGGCGAGCGAGATCTGGCCGACCATCCCGGTGAGCACGACGAGCGACAGCGCGATCAATGCACTGGCGAGGCTGGTGATCACGCCGAACCGGTAGCTCCCGGATGTGGCGACGACCGCGACGAAGCCGAGGAGGACGACGACGAGGATCGTCGTCGGGCGGTTGCGGGGCACGAACACGGGTGCCAGGCGCGAGCGGATCTCCTCACCGCGCACGGGGATGGACTTCCCGGCGACGAACAGGGTGACGACGATCACGATGAAGGGCACGGCGTTCTGCAGGCCGTGCTTGGCCCACTCCGGCCACCAGGTCTTCACGCTCGACATGAACACCAGCTCGGCCTGGAGCGCGCCGAGCCCGAGCGCGCCGATGAGCGCGGCCCACAGTGAGTGCAGTCGGGCGATCAGCGCCACGGCCAGTGCCGGCACCACCATCAGCGTCAGTCCGCCGGGCGACAGGACACCCGTCGCGAGGCCGGCGACGATGAACACGAACGACGAGAACACCGTCGACAGCATCCACGTGACGATGCCGAGCACCGACGGCGACAACCGCGCGAACGACGCGGCCGGCCCGTTCTCCGCCGCCGCACGCAGGGCCAGCCCGGTGCGCGACCAGCGCGCCCACAGTGCCAGCGCACTGCCGAGCACGACGACGACGACGATCAACCACAGCCGATCCACCGGCACGGGGAAGTCGGCGATGCGCACCGTGCCCGACGGGAGCACGACGTCGGGCAGGCGCGGTTCGCTGCCGTACTTCAGCACGGCCGCCGCCTGCAGCGTCGTCGTCACCCCGATCGACGCGACGACCTTCGCCACGACGGGCGCCGATCGCAACGGGCGCGACACCGCGAGCTCCACGAGCGCGCCGAGCGCGGCGGCCACGAGCAGGGCGACACCGATCTGCATCCAGGTCGGCAGGGGACCGACCGCGAACGACCGCAGCCACGGAACAGGCAGCGTCAGTCGCCCGGCGCGCAGGTCGTTGAAGACGTAGAGCGCCATCGTCGCCATCGCCGCGGCGGCGAAGTTGATCACGCCGGCGCCCTGGTAGGTGAGCACGATCCCCATCGACAGACCGGCGTACACGGCGCCCGTGCCGAGTCCGAGGACGAAGAACAACACGTACTGGCTCATGCGGTGGGGCCTCCGGCGGCGAACGTATCGGACGCCTGCCGTGCGGACGTAGCCTCCTGCCGCCGCGGCCGGGCGCGTCACGGCCGAGCTCGGCCGCCCGGGCAGCGCC
>JAODBQ010000019.1 GCA_025464045.1 Ilumatobacteraceae bacterium | reverse complement strand
GTCGAACTCGACGAGCCCGGGGAACGGCGACGACGGCGGGAACGGCCGCTGGTGGAGCGAGCCCACATCGCCGTCACCGTTGACGACTCCGGCGCGCAGGCCGGACGTCCCGACGTCGATGACGAGGACGCTCACGCGCACCCCCGCGCCACCCGGACCACGGCGACTCGGCTCACGGTCGGTCCATCGACTTCGGGAGGATGCCGCGCCGCTGCATCGCGCTGCCGAGGTAACCGCCGATCAACCCCACGGCGGCCACCGCGGTGAGGTTGAAGAACGTCGCGAACCAGTGCACCTGGCGACCGAGGGCGAGGCGGATGACGATGAACACCGCCTGGGCGAGGATGTACGTGCCGAGCGCGGTGACCAGGGCGTGCATCAGCGGCAGGCGGCGGCGCTGCACCCACGCCGCGATGCCCGCGCCGAGCAGGAAGCCGACGAGGGCGAGCAGGCTGAGCAGCGTTGCTGCGCCCGAGTTGGAGTCGCTGTCGGCGAACCAGCGCGCAGCGATCGAGAACGGCACGGCGAACACGAGCGCAACGCTGCCGCCGGCGCGGATGGCCGGCCAGTCGAGCGACCTGAGGTCACGCTCGATCTGGTGCGCCGAGTGCTCGTCGTCGTCGTCACCGCTCATGGCCACACCGGCGCCTCGGCGAACGGATGGCGCAGCCCGAGCTTCGCCGGGTTGAGCACACCGTGCGGGTCGAGGGCGTCCTTCACCGCTTGCAAGACTGCCAGCTCGGCGCCCAGCGCGTCCGGTACGAAGCGAGCGCGGTTGAGGCCGACGCCGTGGTGATGCGAGAGGTTGCCGCCGGCGCGGAGCACGGCGTGCTGCCCGGCGTCCCAGAGCGCGACGTAGGTCGACTCGATCTGGTCGGCCGGGGGAGTGGCGGCGAACGTGAAGTACAAGCACGAACCGTCGGTGTAGCTGTGCGACAGGTGGCACGTCGCGGCCCGGGTGTGGGGCACGGCCAGCATCGCCGCGCGGACGTCGGTGACGATCGTCGCCAACCTGCTCCAGGGCGCGGCGATCTCCATCGTGTCGACCACGAAACCCTTGCGCGTCAACGCCTGCAGCGCGCTGGTGTCGTTGCGGTGCTGCATCCACCGCTCGACGAGATCGACCGGTGCGGACATCGCACTGCGGCTCTCCTCGGCGACGATCCGCATGGTCGCCTCGACCAACGCCGCGTCGCCCTCGTCGAGCACCAGCAGCACGCACGCGGTCCCGTCGCCGCCGTGGCCGCGCTGGGATTCGTCGGCGTCGTACAGGCGCAGCACGGCCGGCGTCGCACCTCGGCGCAGGATCCGCCGACAGGCCTGGATGCCGGCCTCGAAGTCGGGGAACGACCACGCCGCGCGAGCCTCTGCCGGTGGCACCGGATGGGTGCGCAGCCAGACCCGGGTGACCACGCCGAGCGTGCCTTCGGCGCCGATGAACAGGCGCGCCAGATCGGGTCCGGTCGCCGCGGCGGGCGCCACACCGGTGCGCACGACGCGACCGTCAGCGAGCACGACCTCGAGCGCGGCGACCATGTCGTCGATCTTGCCGTAGCGGGTGCTGTACTGCCCGGCGCCGCGACACGCCACCCAGCCACCGACCGTGGCGATGTCGAAGCTCTGCGGGTAGTGACCGACGCTCAGCCCGTGCCGCTCGCGCAGCGTCGCTTCGAGGTCGGGTCCGAACGTGCCCGCGAGGACCTCGACGAGGCCCGACTCCGCGTCGACCTCGACGACGCCGGCCAGACCTGTCAGGTCGAGCACCACGCCGCCGCAGGCGGGCACCGACGCGCCGCAGACGCCGCTGCGCCCGCCCGCCGCGGTCACCGGCACCCGGGCCTCGTTGCAGATCGCGAGCACCGCCGCCACCTGCTCGGCGGAGCCAGGTCGGCAGACCGCGCCTGCTCGGCGGGGCACCTCGCCGGCCAACGCCCAGTGCATCGCCAACGGCCACCAGTCCCGGCTGGCCTCGGCCGTCTCCGTCTCGTCGATCGTGGTGGGGGCCGCGCTGCGGAGTCGTTCGACCAACGCCGGATCGATCGGCACCGCCGCGCCGGTGAAGTGGTCGCGGTGACCGGTGAGCTCGATCGGCGCGGTCGGCGCGGTCATCGGCGTGTCACCTCGAGGTCACGTCGGCGGTGATCAGCTCGGTGCCGGAGGTGGCCGCGGCCTGCCGCTCCTGCCGGCAACGGGCCTCGAAGTCGGCCAGCTGAGCTGCTTGCTCGGCGGCGTCCCAATCGAGCTCCGGTGCGAGCAGCGCGACCACCGCCGGCGCCGCGGCGAGCGCCGCCTCGCGATCGAGCAGCCGTGCCCGCGTGCGCCTCGTGAGCACGTCGTCGAGCGTGCGCGCCATCTCGGAGCGCACCGCGTAGACCGCCTCGGCGCGCAGGTAGGGGAGCCCGGGCACGAGTCGCTCACCGAGCGTCGCGTCGTCGTCGATCAACGCGCGCACCTGCGCGGCGAGCGTGCCGTAGCGACCGGCCAGGTGCGCGGCTGGCGAGCCGACGTCGGGGGCGACGTAGCCCTGCGCGCCGAGCAGCGGCAACCGCTTCGTACGACAGCGCACCTTCCGTCCGATGGCCTCGGCCGCCGCGTCGACGGTGTCCGCGGCCATCTCGCGGTACGTGGTGAGCTTGCCGCCGGCGACCGTGATCACCCCGCCGTCGCTGCGGCGCACGCTGTGGCGGCGCGACAGGTCCGCCGTGCGCGGCCGCTTGCCGCCGCTGGGCACCGTCTTGACGAGCGGCCGCAGCCCCGCCCAGACGCCCGTGATGTCGGCCGCGGTGACGCCGGTGGTGACCGACGCGTTGAGTGCCCGCAGCACGTAGTCGATGTCGTCCTGCGTGCACTGCGGGTCGTCCAGCGGGCCGTCGTAATCGGTGTCGGTGGTGCCGATGTAGGTGTGCTCGTACGTGCCGTCCGCCTTGTCGCCCCACGGCACGACGAACAGGCTGCGCTTGTCCTTGGGTACGGGGATGACGACGGCGATGTCGTTGCGCACCTTGTCCCACGGGACGGTGACGTGCACGCCCTTGGCCGGACGGATCGAACCCGGGTGACTTCCTTCGTCGAGCGCGCGGATGTCGTCGGCCCACACGCCCCCAGCGTTGACGACGACCTTCGCCCGCACGGTGATGGGCGTGCCGCCGGCATCGACGACCACGCCGTCGGCCCGGCCCATCGCGTCCTTGGTGATGGCCGTGACCGCACACCGGTTGGCGACGACCGCGCCGTACGTCGCCGCGGTCCGCGCCACGGTGAGGCACAGCCGGGCGTCGTCGGCGGTCGCGTCGTAGTAGAGGTACGCCGAGGCGAGGCGCTCGCGGGGCATCGTCGGCAGGTGGGCGAGCGCCGCGTCGGCCTTCAGCCGACGGTGGAACTTGCCGATCCGCCAGCCCCCCGTGAGGTCGTACATCCACATCGCCGAACCGAGCGCCCGGGCGATCTTGCGCGAGACGACGCCGTCCTTCGTCAGCACCGGGATCATGAACGGCAGGACGCTGACGAGGTGCGGGGCGTTGCGCCGGAGCCGCTGACGCTCGTGGAGCGCCTCGTAGACCAGGCGCACCTCACCCTGCTGGAGGTAGCGCAGGCCGCCGTGGATCAGCTTCGAGCTCTTCGAGGAGGTGCCCGAGGCGAAGTCGTCGCGCTCCACCAGCGCGGTGCGCAGACCTCGCGACGCGGCGTCGAGCGCAACGCCCGCGCCGGTGATGCCACCACCGATGACCAGGACGTCGAACGACTCGGATCCGAGCCGCTCCAACATCGTCGCCCGCCGGAACACGTCGCCAGAACCCACGGCGGCATCCTACGGACGGCGATCGACACCGGCCTACCACCGCCGGCGACATCGATTGTCAATCTGCAACCAGTGCGAACAATCAGATGATGCGGTTAGCATCGATGTCGTGCGTTCCCCTGCCGAGCTGACCACCGCCTTCCGCGAACGCGGGCTGAAGGTCACGCCACAGCGTCAGCTGCTGTTCCGCCTGCTCCACGACAACGCCACCCATCCCACAGCCGACGCCCTCTTCGCGAACGCCGCCGAGCTCATGCCGGGGATCTCGCTGCGCACCGTGTACCAGACGCTCAACGACCTGGCGGCGATGGGCGAGCTGCAGACCGTCCGCGTCGACGCCGGCTCCACCCGCTTCGATCCGAACGTGGCGCAGCACCACCACCTCCGCTGTGACGAGTGCGGCGACCTGCATGACGTCTACGTCGACGGGCTCGAGCAGCTG
>JAODBQ010000005.1 GCA_025464045.1 Ilumatobacteraceae bacterium | reverse complement strand
GTCCGAGTCGGAGGCCCGTTGTCGGAGTCGGAGGCCCGTTGTCCGAGTCGCACGCTGCGGCCCGAGTCGCTCGGTCAGGTTCTGCCGCCGCAGCGACTCGCGCCCGCTCGAACGAATCGGACCCGGGCGCCGGGCGCCGGGGCAGGGGCCGGGGCCGGGGCGTGTTGCGGTGTTGCGGTGTTGCGGTCCGGCTGGGCCCAGCCGATCAGCCGATCAGTTCGTTGATCTCGTCGCGCAGGTCGAGGAAGCGTCGGTCGCGCTTGATCGACGAGCCGCGCACCTGGCCGAACGGGACCTCGACCTCCTCGGCGATGCGGCCGGGCCGGGCCGACATCACGTAGACCCGGCTGGACAGGTAGATCGCCTCGTCGACGTCGTGGGTGACCATCAGGATCGTCGCGCCGAGCTGGCGCCAGATGGTCAGCAGGAAGTCCTGGAGGTGCCGCTTGGTCTGCGCATCGAGCGCGCCGAACGGCTCGTCGAGGAGCAGCAGGTCGGGCTCCGTCGCCAGCGCCCGAGCGATCGCGACGAGCTGGCGCATCCCGCCGGAGAGCTCCCTCGGCAGCGCATCAGCGAACTCCTTCAGCCCGACGACCCCGAGCAGCTCCGCGACACGCTCGTTGCGCCTGGCCCGAGGCCAGCGACCGACCTCCAGCCCGAACGCGATGTTCTCCGCGACCGTCTTCCACGGGTACAGCGAGTAGCCCTGGAACACCATCCCGCGGTCGGCGCCAGGGCCGACGACGCGTTCGCCTTCCACCCACACCGTCCCGGATGTGGCCTCCTCGAGACCGCCGACGATCGACAGCAACGTCGACTTGCCGCACCCGGAGGCACCGACGAGGCAGACCAGCTCGCCGGCGTCGACGTGCAGATCGACGGCGTCGAGCGCGGTCACCGAGCTCTTGCGGCGACGGAACACCTTGGACACGCCGTCGACCACGAGCTTCGGCGCCAGGGCGGACGCGCCGAGCCCCGGCGGGTGCGCGGTCGCCGTCACGGTCGCGCCCATGGCGAGGTGACGTTGCGCAACCATCGCAGGAACACGTCGCTGAACAGCCCGATGACGCCGAACACGATCAGGATCGCGAACATCGTGTCCACCGCCCGGAACCTCTGGGCGCGGATGATCTGGTACGCAAGGCCCTCCTGTGCGGCGAGGATCTCGGCGACGACGAGCATCAGCCAGGCCGCGGCGAGGTTGATCCGGGCGACGTCGATGATCCCGGGCACGGAGTGTCGCAGGATCACCCGGCGGATCACGGTGAGCCGCCCCGCGCCGAGCGTGTACGACGCGTTGAGCAGCTCGCGCGGCACCGATCGGGCGACGTCGGCGATCATCAGCACGTTGTAGAAGACGGTGCCGACGACGATCAGCCAGATCTTCGGGCTCTCCCCGATCCCGAGCCAGAGCAGGAACAGCGGCGTCAGCGCGCTGGCAGGGATGTAGCGCAGGAACCCGATCTGTGCCTCGAAGAACGCCTCGACCGAGGCGAACGTGCCGATCGCGATCCCGATCACGACACCGATCGCGATCGAGATGCCGTAGCCGATCAACACCCGTTGCAGCGATGCCCACAGGTCGTGGGAGAGCACGCCGTCCGTCTTCAACCGGACGAGCGCGTGCCACGTCGCGGCCGGTGTGGGCAGCAGTGACTTGGAGTTGGCGGTGTTGGCCGCGGCGATCGCCCAGACGGCGATGATCAAGCCGATGCCGACCGTCGCCAGCCCGAGCTTCCAGCCGAACCCGAGCTGGCCGCGGATCCGCAGCAGGGGCCTCTGACGTCGGCCGCGAACGCCGCCGCGCTCCGGGGACGCGGCGCGACGCGGACCGCTGCCAGGGGGGCCGCCGGGCGCGAGCCGGGAGGCGGCCGCAGCCACCTCCCCCTCGCGGACGGGCACCGGCACGTTCATCCGGTCGTCGACGAACCGTCCACGTACGCCTTCGTGTACGTGTCGTCGAAGATCCCGCTGAGGTCGGCCTCCGTCTTCGTCAGGCCGGAGCTGACCAGGAACGGGTTGATCCGCCGCGCCATCTCGACCAGTGACGTCGGGTCGTTGGGCCGATCGGCGAACGCCGACAGCGCCTGGTCGGCGGTGAACAACGTCGTGCCGTCGGCCAGCGACTGGTAGTCGGCCACCGACAGTCCCGCCACGTCGGCCATGATCTTCGTCGACTCGTCCGGGTTGGCCTTGATGTAGTCGAGCGTCATGTACCAGGCGTTGACGAGCTTCTGCATCGACACAGGATCGGCGGCCGCCTTCGCAGTCGCGACGAGGTGGTCCGGGATCGTGCCGGGGAAGTCCTTCGAGCTGAACAGCACGTGTGAGCCCGGTCGTTCGAGGGCTTGCAACGTGAACGGCGCGAAGACCGCGGCGCAGTCGAACTGACCGCCGGCGAACGCGGCCGCAGCGGCGTCGGTCTTGACACCCTGGAAGCTGATGTCCTTCTCCGTCATGCCCTTCGTCGCGAGACCCTGCAGGAGCAGGAAGTGGTCGACGACGCCCGCTTCGGCAGCGATCGTCTTGCCCTTGAGGCCGTCGATGGTGGTGATCGACTGGTCACAGATGACGGCGTCGTTTCCCGTCGAGTTGTCCCCGGTGACGACGATCTTCTGATCCGACCCGGAGGCGACGGCGAAGATCGTGTCGTTCAGCGTCTGCGCGTTGACGTCGAGCTGACCGGCCACCAGCGCGTCGAGCGACGCGGTGTAGTCGACGAAGTACTTGAGATCGACCTTGAGACCCGCCTTCGTGAAGATGCCCGCCTTGTCGGCGACGGCGAGGGGGAACCACCCCGGCCAGGCGCTGTAGCCGATGGTCAGCGACGTCAGCTCACCCGCCGGCTGCGTGCCGGCCGCGGTGGTGGCGGTGGTGGCGGTCGTCGTCGTCGACTTCGTGCCGCTGCCGCACGCGGCGAGCACCACCGCGGCGAGGACCACCGGGGCAACGAAGCGGGTGACACGACGCGTACGGGATCGGGAGCGGAGATGCGTCACGGGGACTCCTCACGGTGATCGGGGTCGCGAGTGGCCCCACGTCCGCACCGTAGGAATGGTCTGTTTCGGCCAGGTTTCGTCAACGAGAACGGCGGGTGACCGTTTCAATAGAGTGTCGAAACCTCACGTACGACGTCGTCCACCGACCGCCCGGGGGCGAGCAACCCGCCGACCACCAAGGCAGCCAGCGCCTCGCCGATGGCGCGTGGCCTCCGTGACGTCCCGAGCCGGAACCAGTTCTGCACGCCCTCGTCGTTGGACATGATCGTGAGGGCGATCAGCCGCGGATCGACGTCGCGGAACTCACCGGCGACGATCCCGCGGTCCACCATCGATCCGAGGCGGCGCTCGAGGCGGCGCCGCTCCTTCCAATACGCGGCGAAGCGCTGCCGGTCCCGTGTCGCGACGCGATGGATCTCGTTGATGTCGAACGGCAGCGCGCACAGCGCCTCCACGTCGCCGCGCACGAAGCGGTACACGTTCGAGGCGGCGCTCCCACCGTCGGCGATGATCCCGTCGACCAGCGCGAGGGGCACGACGTTGGCCTGGGCGACCAGCGCGGCGACGACGGCGTCCCGGTTCGGGAAGTAGTAGTAGAGCGAGGACTGCTTCAAGCCGACCTCGGCGGCGAGCCGGGACATCGTCGTGTTCTCCAGCCCGCGCTCCCGGAAGAGCCGGCTCGCCGCGGCGAGGATCTCGTCGGTCGCGTCGCCGAGGACGGGGCGAGAGTCCAGTCGCGGCCGCCCCGCGCGCCGTCTCGACTCGCCGGCACCGGCTGCCGGAGCGAGCCCCCGAGCGGCTCGGGAGTCACGGGCGGTCGGTGGCACGGGCCGATGGTAACGCCGAACGCCCGCTCGGCCAGGTGCCCGTCGTCTTCGT
>JAODBQ010000694.1 GCA_025464045.1 Ilumatobacteraceae bacterium | reverse complement strand
GGCCGTGCGCCAGCGGGCGCGCGACCTCGGCGTCGATCTGCGACTCGTGCGCGGCACTGGTCCGGCGGGTCGCATCTCCCACGCCGACCTCGATGCGTTCGTCGCGGGAGCCGATGCCGTCGCGGGGCCGAGCCGACCGAGCGGGGCGCCGGCGAGGTCGGGGCGGGCGAGCGAGCAGATCCCGATCGTCGGCCTGCGGCGGCGCATCGCCGAGCGGGTCAGCACCGCCGCGTCGCGCATCCCGCACATCACCTATGTCGACGAGGTCGACGTCGGTCAGCTCGAGGAGCTCCGCCGCACGCTGAACACGGCGTACCCGGACCAGCCACGGCTGACGCTGCTGCCGTTCCTGGTCCGCGCGATCGTGATCGCGGCCGACGACCAGCCGCACCTCAACGCGACGTTCGACGACGAGGCAGGCGTGCTCGCCACCTCCGGCCCCGTGCACGTCGGCATCGCCACCCAGACGCCGAACGGTTTGCTGGTGCCGGTCGTGCGCGACGCGGAGCTCCTCGATCTGTGGCAGAGCGCAGCGGAGATCGCCCGGGTCACGGACGCGGCGCGCACGTCGAAGGCCACCCGCGACGAGCTGACCGGATCGACGATCACGATCACGTCGCTCGGCGCGCTCGGCGGCCTCGTCACGACCCCGATCATCAACCACCCCGAGGTCGCGATCGTCGGCGTCAACAAGATCCAGGTGCGGCCGGTGTGGGACGGCCACGCGTTCGCGCCGCGCACGCTGATGAACCTGTCGTCGAGCTTCGACCACCGCATCGTCGACGGTTGGGACGCGGCCACGTTCGTGCAGCGGATCAAGGCGCTGCTGGAGGCACCCTCGTTGCTGTTCGTCGGCCCGCCGGGATGAGCGATTGCGACGTGCTCGTCGTGGGGGCCGGCCCGGGCGGTTACGTCTGCGCGCTGCGGGCCGCGCAGCTCGGCCTGCGGGTGGTCATCGTCGACCCCGGTCCGGTCGGCGGCACGTGCCTGAACATCGGCTGCATCCCGTCGAAGGCGATCATCCACGCCGCGGACACGTTCGCCGCGAGCGCCGGCGATCCGCGCCTCGGCATCGCCACGGCCGGCGCGACGATCGACCTCGCGGCGACGATGGCGTGGAAGGACGGCGTCGTCCACCGCCTGACGAGCGGGGTGGCGACGCTCCTGCACCACGGCGGCGTCCGGCGCGTCGAGGGCCGCGCCGAGATCATCGACGGCAAGACGGTGCGCATCGTCGGCTCGCCGGCGGAGCAGGTGCTGCGCACCACCCACCTCGTGCTGGCCACCGGCTCGCAGCCCGTCGAGCTACCGGCACTGCCCTTCGGTGGCCGCGTGCTGTCGTCGACGGAGGCGCTCGCGCTCACCACGGTTCCCGGTCGGCTGGTGGTCGTCGGTGCCGGCTACATCGGGCTCGAGCTGGGCACCGCCTTCCGCAAGCTCGGTGCGGCCGTGACCGTGGTGGAGATCCAGCCGCGGATCCTCCCGCAGTACGACGACGCGCTCACCCGTCCGGTGGCGGCGCGGCTGCGTTCGCTCGGCGTCGAGCTGCTGCTCGGAGCGACGGCGCACGGGCTCGACGAGACGGGCGCGGCGCTCTCCGTCACGGACGCCTCGGGACAGACCCGGTCGCTCGCGGCCGACGCCGTGCTCGTCACCGTCGGCCGCCGACCCCTCACCGCGGGCTGGAACCTCGAGTCGCTCGACCTCGCGATGGACGGCCGGTCGATCCGCATCGACGACCGGTGCCGCACGTCGATGCACGACGTGTTCGCGATCGGCGACCTCACCGGTGAGCCGATGCTCGCCCACCGGGCGATGGCACAGGGTGCGATGGTGGCCGAGATCATCGCCGGCGAGGCCCGCGCGTGGGACGGCCGCGTCGTCGCCGAGGTGTGCTTCACGGACCCGGAGATCGTCAAGGTCGGGATGTCGCCCGAGGAAGCGACCGGCGCTGGCATCGAGCACGTCGTCGGCAGGTTCCCGCTCGGCGCCAACGGCCGTGCGCTCACCCTCGATCGCAGCGACGGCTTCGTGCGGTTGGTCGCCCGCCGCGACGACCACCTCGTGCTCGGTCTCCAAGCAGTCGGCGCGATGGTCAGCGAGCTGGCGACGTCGTTTGCGATGACGCTCGAGATGGGTGCGGTCCTCGAGGACATCGCCGCGACGACGCACGCCCATCCGTCGCTCGGCGAGGCGGTGCACGAGGCCGCGCTCGCGGCGCTCGGCCGTGGACTGCACCGGGTCTGACCAGCCCGTCGTTGCGCGTTCCCGACATTCGTGAGACAATTTGTCTCAAAGCTCAAGTCGCCGCGCGAACGTGCCGAAGAACTGATCGCAGCGGGAACCTCATCCCGGCGCGCAGGGTTGGATCGGCGGATCCGTGCCCTGCGCGCCCGGGAGATTCCCGCTTGCACGGGTCGGCCCCGGGGTCAGGAGACGCGACGGTCGCGACCGGCCCAGTAGGGCTCGCGCAGGTCCTTCTTGAGGACCTTGCCGCTCGGGTTGCGCGGCAGCACCTCCAGCCACTCGACGGTCGTCGGGCACTTGAACTTGGCCAGGCGCTCCCGCGCGTGATCGATCACCTCGCGCTCGGTGAGCGCTGCCCCGGCGTCGTTCGCGGCGCGCACGACGAGCGCCTTCGGCGACTCGCCCCACTTCTCGTCGGGCACGCCGATCACCGCGACGTCGCCGATGCCGGGATGGCCCATCAGCACGTTCTCGACCTCGGCCGGGTAGACGTTCTCGCCGCCGCTGACGATCATGTCCTTGACCCGGTCGTGGATGTACAGGTAGCCCTCTGCGTCGAGGTAGCCGGCATCGCCGGTGTGGAACCAGCCATCGGTGATCGAGCCCGCGGTCTCCTCCGGCATGTTCCAGTAGCCGAGCATGATCTGCGGCCCGTTGACCCAGATCTCGCCGACCTGACCGACCTCGCACTCGAGTTGGGTGTCCGTGTCGACGATGCGCAGCCCGACACCCGGCCCGGGCTTGCCGCAGCTGCGCAACAGGTGGCGCCGCGAGCCTTCGGTGTCGTGGTCCTCCGAGGCGAGGTTGACGATCGCGCCGGTGGTCTCGGTCAGTCCGTAGGCCTGCCAGAAGTCGCACTTGAAGATGTTCACGCTCTTCGCCAGCACGGATTCGCTGATCGGTGAGGCGCCGTAGACGATCGCGCGCAGCGCGCTGTAGTCACCGTCCTCCACGCCGGGCACCTGCAGCATGAACTGCAGCACCGCCGGCACGAGGAAGGCGTTGGTGATGCTCTTCTCGGTGAGCAGCTGCACGAGTGCAGCGGGATCGAGGTCGCGCACGATGATGCTCGTCGCGCCGCTGCACATCCCGGCGATCGCCCATCCGCCGCCACCGATGTGGAACAGCGGCATCGCCACGAGGTTGACCGTGTCGGCGTCGATGCGCCACATGTCCCGCGCGGTGGGCAGCAGGGCGAAGAAGTTGTCGTTGCTCAGCAGCACGCCCTTCGGGCGGCCGGTGGTGCCGCTCGAGTAGAGCTGGAACGCGACGTCCTGGCCGGTCTGGACGGCGCCCGGATCGGTGTCGTTGCGTCCGTCCACGGCGCTCGCGTAGTCCTCGAACCGCGACGTCGGACCGCCCGGTCCGGCGATGACCAGGATCGTCGAGACCGTCGACAGCGAATCCGCGAACGTCTCCAGCACCGGCACGAAGTCCGGCCCGACGATGAGCACCTTGGCGCCCGAATCGTTGACGATGTACTCGATCTCCGGACCGGCAAGGCGCCAGTTGACGTCGACGCAGACCGCGTTGAGCAGCGCCGCTCCGAAGAACACCTCGAAGTGCTCGATGCCGTTCTTGTCGAGGAACGCCACCCGGTCGAGCGCGCCGACGCCGCTGGCCGCGAGCAGATCGGCCACCTGTCGGCTGCGCCGGGCGAGCTCACCCCAGGTGACCTCGCGGTCGCCGAGCACGAGCGCCGGATGGTCTGCGCGACCGGCCCCATGGGCGCGAATGATGTCGGCAACGGTCGAGAGCTTCCCCATCCCGCGACTGTATCCGTGCGCCCGCGGCGGGCGTCCCGGAGGGGGCCGACGACGACCCCGGGAGCCGACCGGCCATGGGACGACCGGACGATCCTCGGTCAGATCATGTCCACGACGAGATGACGGCGTTCGAACACCGGCGCCCTGACGCCGCGGTTCAGCGGCGCTTGTCGCCCCAGCGGTTCCAGTGGGTGACCGCGTCGGCCGGCTTGCGCGACGCGATGCCGAACGTGCCGGCGGGATGGCCGACGGGCACCAGGGCGGCGATCTCGAACCGGCCCGGCGGCACGCCGAGCGCGTCCAGGGCCTCGGCCGCGTAGATCCGGATGACCGTGGTGAGCGCGGTGCCGAGACCGAGCGACCGCGCGGCGACGCAGAAGTTCTGGACCGCGGGGTAGACGCTGGCGTCGAGCCGCCCGATGTCCATCGGGCCTTCGTCGTCGGACCAACCCCACGGGATGAGCGGCTGGAGGAAGAGGACGATCGCCGGGACGTCCTGGAGGTGGTCGGCGAGGTGGCGGCTGGCGTCGGAGGTGCGCTTCCAGACCGCGGCGTCGCCCTCGTCCTTGAAGACCGGCGCCGGCCGCGAGCTCTCGTACCGATCGAACGCCTTGCGGTACCAGTGGGCCACGACGGCACGTTGGTCGGCGGCGGTGACGACGAGGTACTGCTGTGGCTGCACGTTGCCCCCGCTCGGCGCCTGCTGAGCCGCACGCAGGCAGGCCTCCAGGTCGGCATCGGCCACCGGCTCCGCGGTGAACCGGCGCATCGCCCGCGTGGTCAGGATCGCTTCGATCGTGTCCATGCCAACCTCCCCTCGGTCGGCGCCGGCACTAGAACATCGTCGTGTCCGCCTCGCCGCCGAGGAGGAGCTTGCCCACCGTCTCGTAGAGGCGCGGGGCCACCATGATGTGCTGGGTCGCCACGTGCACGTCGCGCAGGCAGCGTTGCAAGGGGCTCGCGTCGAACACGGCCGTGCCGCCCGCCATCGTGAAGGCCGAGTCGACCGCCGCCGCTGCGCTGGTCGCCGCGTGCGCACCGGCCAACCTGATCCGGACACGGGTCGGTACGTCCACCCGGCCGCCGGCGAGCACGGTTGCCCAGGCCCGATCGACCTCGTCGAGCAGCATCGCCCGCGCCGCACGCAGGCTGGCCTCGGTGCGCGCGAACTCGGCCTGCACGGAGCCGGACTGGGCCAGCGTGCGCGTGCTGAACTGCGGTCGCTTGTCGTGGGCGAGATCGGCGAACTCGTCCAGCGCGTGACGGGCGATGCCGAGCGTCACCGCCGCGACGCCCACCGCGAGCAGGGTGAAGTTCGGGAACGCGGCGATCGGGGCGTCCACTGTCGGGCGGCTCGACAGCGGCTGGAGCGTGCGCCCGGTGGGCACGAACGCGCCGTCGACGCTGAAGTCGTTGGAGCCGGTGCCGCGCAGACCGGCCGTGTGCCACGTGTCGTGGATGGTGACGTCGTCGGCGTCGAAGAACATCACGTGCAGCTCCGAGCCGCGACTGGTGACGACGTTGGTGCCACCGGTGATGTACCGGCAATGCTGCGTACCGCTCCCCCACATCCACCGACCGCTCGCCCGCCAGCCGCCGTCGACCGCGGTGCCCGTGCCGTTCGGGGCGAACGTCCCACCGGTGATCGTGCGCCGATCGCCGTAGATCCGCCGGGCCCAGTCCTCGTCGAGGAACACGCTCAGCGACGACGTCGAGCTGGCGATCATCACGCACCAGCCCGCCGCGCCGTCGGCCGCGGCGACGGCCTCGATCGCCTCGATCAAGGTGCGCGGGTCGGCCTCCGGGCCGCCGTAGACCTTGGGCACGCACATTCGCAGCAGATCGGCCTCGGCGAGCGCGTCCACGAGGGCGAGCGGGAGGCGACGGTTCTGCTCAGCGGCATCCGCGTGGGCCTCGACCAGCTCGCCGATCTCCAATGCGGCTTGGACGAGTGAGCCCGGCCGGGGAGGAGCATCGTGCGCGAGGAGCTGGTGATCCATCCGAGGCACCCTAGAACTCCCTCGCGAGGCCGCGTACCCGGCGGCCCCGGACCTCGCTCACCGGACGCCCGACCCGTCCGGATCAGCCCTGCGGCGGATCGCCTCTGTCGCGGCCCCGACCGACGTCCGCGGCGGATGCGGCGTCGCGCGCGGCGACCTGGCGCCGAGGGGCGCGTACCCGCCACGCATCCTCGAGCAGCTCCTCCAGCTCGTCCGCCTCGACGGTGGCCATCCGCACGAGGACGGAGGCGTACCCGTCGTAGTGCGGCGTGGTGAAGAACACGTCGGGCTCGGCCGCCAGCAGCGCGTCCTTGTCCTCCAGCGTCGCCACCCACAGCACGAGCACGTCGCCCTCCTCACGGATGCGCGCGAACGCCTTCTTGGCGACGTAGAACCCGGGGGTTCCGTTCATCGGCTTCTCGGTCGTGCTGGGCAGCGCGAGCGCGAGCCGCCGGACGTCTTCCACGGTCACCATTCGCGACACTCTCGCGCGAGACTCGTCGCGTGAAGTTCGGGTTCGTGGTGCCGTGGGCCGATGCGGTGGAGGTCGGCGAGCTCGCGGCGCAGGCCGAACGGCACGGCTGGGACGGCATGTTCGTGTGGGAGCCGGTGTGGGGGGTGGACGCGTGGGTCTCGCTCGCGGTCGCGGCCACGCGCACGAGCACCATCCGCCTCGGGACGATGCTCACCCCGCTCCCCCGGCGCAAGCCGTGGGAGCTGGCCGGGCAGGTCGCCACCGTCGATCGGCTGTCGCTCGGCCGCGCCATCCTGGCGGTCGGCCTCGGTGCGCCTGACTCGGGCTACGCGGAGTTCAACGAAGTGATCGACCGCCACGTCCGCGCCGAGCTCCTCGACGAGGGCCTGGCCATCGTCAAGGGGCTGTGGCACGGGCAACCGTTCCGCTTCCGCGGCGTGCACTACGAGATCGAGCCGACCACGTTCCCCACCATCGGCCACACCCACCAGCAGCCGCGTGTGCCGATCTGGTGCGTCGGTGCGCTCGGCTCGGAGGTCTCGATGCACCGGGCGATGTCGTGCGACGGACTCATCCCGCAGGTCGTCGAGGGCTCCGGCGACCGCCGCCGCGCCCGTCAGTGCACGCTCGAGGAGCTGCAGAAGGTGACGTCCACGTTGCCGCCCGGGTTCGACGTGGTGATCGAGGGCACCGATCTGGAGCACTCGCCCGCGGCCTGGATGGATGCCGGGGCCACGTGGTGGTTGGAGTCGCTGTGGAGCGCCGTCAGCGATCCCGACGCGTTCGACGCATCGATGACCCGCATCACCGCCGGCCCGCCCTCCGTCGCCTGACCGTCCGTCGCCGCCACCCGGCGACGGCAAGCCCACGCCCCGCTGGCGGTGCCGGCGCGGCGGCGGTACGGTCGGCCCGTGAGCACCGCCTCCAGCGTCGCCGGTTGGAACTTCGCGGACGTGTGGGAGCGCAACGCCGATCGCTTCCCGGACGCGGTCGCGCAGGTGCAGGGCGATCGCTCGTACACCTGGGCGGAGTTCGATCGCCGCGCGGACGGGATCGCCGCGACGTTGCTGGAGGCCGGCGTGGTGCACCAGGACAAGGTCGTGCACTACCTGTACAACAGTCCCGAGTACCTGGAGAGCATGTTCGGGATCTTCAAGGTCGGTCTGGTCCCGGTGAACACCAACTACCGCTACACCGACGACGAGCTCGAGTACCTGTGGGACAACTCGGACGCCGTCGCGGTCGTCTTCCACGGCACCTTCACCGACCGCTGCGCGGGGATGCGCGCACGCGTCCCCAACGTGCGGTTGTGGATCTGGGTCGACGACGGGACCTCCCCGCGTCCGGCGTGGGCGATCGACTACGACGCCGCGGTCAACTCCGCGCCGGCGCGTGTCGTCGCGCCGTGGGGTCGCAGCCCAGACGACCTGTACCTGCTCTACACGGGCGGCACCACCGGCGCCCCGAAGGGCGTCATGTGGCGACAGGACGACGTGATCGGCAGCCTCGATGCGCCGTCGAAGCGGCCGTTCCCGACGGTGCCGGGGTGGGACGAGTTCGCTGCCAGGGTGTCCGGGCCGGGCCCCTCGAACCTGCCGGCGGCGCCGCTGATGCACGGCACGGGCGCGTTCAACGCGATGTGGAACCTCGTGCTCGCCGGGTCGGTGGTGACCACGGTCGGCCGTCACTTCGACCCGGTGGAGCTGCTCGACACGGTGCAGGCCCGGCGGGTGAACAGCGTGTCGATCGTCGGCGACGCGTTCGCCAAGCCGATCCTGCGCGCCCTCGACGCCGAGCCCGACCGGTGGGACATCTCCTCGCTGCGGGTGGTCGTGTCGAGTGGGGTGATGTGGGCCGCGGCGACCAAGGCGGGCCTGCTGCGGCACAACCAGCGGCTGATCATGATCGACAGCCTCGGCAGCAGCGAGGCGATCGGGATGGCGGCGTCGACCACCACCGCGGAGGCAGCGGACTCGACCGCCACGTTCAAGCTCGGCCGCAACACCAAGGTCCTCACCGAGGACGGGGGCGAGGTCGTCCCCGGCAGTGGCGAGCGCGGCCGCGTGGCGCTGCGCGGTCGCACGCCGGTCGGCTACTACAAGGACGAGGTCAAGAGCGCGACGACGATCGTGACGTTCGAGGGCGTGCGCTGGAGCATCCCCGGCGACTGGGCCGAGGTCGACGCCGATGGCACGGTGCGGTTGTTCGGACGGGGCAGCCAGTGCATCAACACCGGGGGCGAGAAGGTCTATCCG
>JAODBQ010000693.1 GCA_025464045.1 Ilumatobacteraceae bacterium | reverse complement strand
CGACTCCCGCGTCCTTGAGCAATGAGCGATGCGCGACGCGTCGGCGCGTCGGCGCACCCTCCGCCGGACGTCACGGGACTGCGCGGGCCAGTCGCGTGACCCGCAGATCGCTCCCACCAGCACGAGTGGGCGCGATTCCTGCGACATCTCGCACCTTCCGCGCCCACCCGGGATGCCGACCGGGCAGCCCGGTGGACGTGGGCGCGATGTGAGCCAGATCCGGCACAGGGCGCGCCGACCCTGGCGACGAGGGAGCGGAGGGGGCCGATCGGGCGGCCCGCCAACCGGGCGCGCGGCCCGCCAACGCTAGCGCGCCACCGGCGGACGGACGGGACGCACGAGGTCGGGTCAGGCGCAGCGCAGGCGGCGGACGCCGTCGTGGAGGCCGTCGTCGCCGAGGCCGAGCTCGGCGAGGAGAGCCGGGGGCCAGCGGTCGGGGGTCGGGTCGGGTGGCTCGCTGACCAGCACGACGCCGCTCGGCGGACGCACCAGCGGCGCCGCACATCGTGCGGTGATCACCGGCGAGCCGAAGCTACGTGCCGTGACGACGTCGAAGTGCCGCGGGTGGGCGGTCCCGAACGCGCGGACATCGGCGACGACCACCTCGACCCGAGCATCGACACCGAGGGCACGAACGGCCCGGCGCAGGAGATCGGCGCGGGTCGCCCGGCGGTCGACCAGGGTCACCCGCAGATCGGGACGACGCCAGGCGATGACCAGTCCCGGCAACCCGCCGCCGGAGCCAAGGTCGACGAGCGTCGCGGCCCGGTCCGGCACCAGCACAGTGAACCGATCGGCGTGGGCGACGGCGGTCGTCAGTGACGACTCGCCGATCGCCCCACGCGCCCGGATCCGCTCGAGCGACTCGAGCAGCAGGGAATCGTCAGTCAACGCTGGGATCGATGACGACCCGCCGAGACGGGTCCTCACCTTCCGAGCGGGTGCTCACGCCGTCGACCTCGGCCAACGCCTCGTGGATGATCTTGCGGTCCGCCGACGACATCGCCTCGAGCGCACGGGCGGTGCCGCTGCTGCGGACCTCCTCGGCGACCTGCAGCGCGAACTTGCCGAGCGCCTCGCGGCGACGGACCCGGTAGCCGCCGACGTCCACGCGCAAGCGGGTGTCGTGATCGCCCAACCGGCGCTGTGACGCGACGCGGGCGAGGTCCTGCACCGCCTGCAAGGTGGCACCACGCGGCCCGACGAGCAGACCGAGATCGTTGCCGGCGACCTGGACCTCGAGGTCGTCGCCGTCCTCGACGAGCGACGTCGTGCCCTGCAGCCCGAACGCCCGGACGAGCTCGTCGACGAACTGACGGGCCTGCTCCCCAACTGCTGCTGCACTCACGATCGAGGTCTCCTTGTTGCTCGGCACCGCGGCGGTAGCCGCAGCTGCCGGACGCAAGCGACGCGCCGGCGGTGTGCTGCCGTTGGTCGATGCGCTCGACGCGGCGGCGGCCGGCCGGGTGGCCGTCGTCGATCCGGTCGACGTCGCGGTGGGTGCGGCGACGGACGGTTCGACCGTCTCACCGTCGGGCTCGTCGCCCTTCTTCTTGCGCTTGTCGCGACGGTCGACCTTCTGACGCGCCTGCGTCGGGCGAACCCGGGCGCGCACTCGGGCCTCGCCGCGGACGCGCCCGAACAAGCCTGCCTTCGGCTCGTCGAGCACGATCAGCTCAGCGTCGTCCTCCGCCACCCCGAGCTGGTCGAGTGCCAGCTCCTTGGCCTCGTCCACCGTCTTGGCCGTGGTCTCCACCCATTCCATCGTCGTCTCCTACTTCTTCTTCGGTGGCCGCGTCGCGCCGCCGGGGCGGTTCGCTCGACCAGTGGATGCCGGACGCGCACCCGAGGTGGGCCGGCCCTTCGGTGGGGTGACCCGCTTGCTCGTCGAGGCCGCTGCCGACGCCCCATTGCTGGCCGGCTTGCCGCTGCCGACGCCCTTGGCGGCCTGGCCCTTCGCAGGTGGGTTCTTGGCGGCGGTGAGGTCGCGCTTGGCTTGGGCGAACATGCCGCCACCGCCACCGTCCTTCTTCGACAGCTCACGCGCCTCGTTGCCGGCGGCGATGGCCATTCGGCCGAGCGAATGTTCGCCGTGGTAGAACTTGCGCGTGATGTAGGCCTGCAGGCCGATGCGGAAGATCGCTTGGGCCATGTAGTACACCACGAGGCCCGTGAGGTAGAAGAACAGGAAGAACGCGAAGACGACGGGCAGGTACTGCATCAGCTTCTGCTGGGTGGCCGACATGGTCGGCGCCACCGTCGCCCGGGCAGCGACCATCCGCTGCTGCAGGAAGTACAGCGCGCCGAGCGCGACCACCAGCAAGGCGTAGATCAGGCCCTTGCCGAACGAGTCGGCGAGCACCTTGTACGGGCGCTGGGCCAGGTCGAGACCCCAGGAGAGCATCTCGTTCTTGCCGACCAACGACTTGTACAGCTTGCTGTCCTTGGCCAGGTACAACGGCTGGAAGCCGGGGCCCTTGGACGCGTCCGTGTTCGTCAGGCCGTGGAGGACCCGGTACATGATGATGAACACCGGGAACTGCAGCACCAACGGCAGGCAGGACGCCAGCGGATTGACCTTGTGCTCCTTGTAGAGCTTCATCATCTCTTCGTTGAGCTTCTGGCGGTCGCCGCGGTGCTCCGCCTGCAGGCGGCGCATCTGCGGTTGCAGCTTCTGCATCTCGAGCATCCCCTTCGTGCTCTTCAGCACGAGGGGCGCGGTGATCAGCATCACGATCAGCGCGATGAGCGAGATCGCCAGGATGTAGTTGTTCGTGAAGCTGTAGAACCAGGCAAGCAGCTTGGCGAACGGCTCGAACAGGCCAATGGCCAGCATCCGCGTTACCTCTTTCGACGAGAACTTCGACGGGAAGTTCGGGGAGATGGATCGGGCACCGGGTCCCACCCGGAGGGGCCGAACGGGCGGCATCGGGCCAGCCGGCGCAGGGCCAACCAGGTGCCGTGCCGAGCGCCGTGCGTCTGCACCGCGACCAGGGCGTACTCAGAGCACGACGGGCCGAACCGACACGGGGACGGCCGGCCTTCGAATGCGCGCTGGTAGCGCACGACGCAGTTGATCAGGAACCTTGCTGCGCCGCGCTGCGGCAGGTGCCCAACATCCGTTGAAGATCGGATGCCAGTTCGGCTGATGATCGTTCGGCGGCGGCCGGTTGGGCGCCGAACAGGTACAGCCCGGCGGGAGGCGGGGAAGCGGCCAGCAGCGCGCGCAAGCGCCGCCGGAGTCGGTTGCGGACCACGGCCGGCCCGAACGCGCGGCCGATCGCAAACGCCACCTGCGGCGGTGTGAGTGTGGGATCGATGACGAAGGTGCACCAGAGAGCTCCGGCTCGGGTGCGCCGCCCCTCGACGCCGAGGCGTCGGAACGCGCTGCGCTCCCGAACGCGCCAGATCAAGCCGAGAGCTTGTGGCGGCCCTTGTCGCGGCGCGCCTTCAAGACGGCGCGTCCTGCCCGGGTGCTCATGCGCGCCCGGAACCCGTGCTTCTTGGCACGACGACGGTTGTTCGGTTGGAATGTGCGCTTCACGCAGCCCTCCTTCGCTGCGCCGATCGGCGGAGCTGCTGGTAACGAGATGAAACCGGGCCGCGCACCAACGCAGCGAGCCCAATCTCGCCAGGCTACGGTGTGCTTCCTCGCGCGCCAACTAGCCCCGCGGCCCGTCGCGCCGGGGTCCTGCCCGCGGAGCGAGCCTGGTAGCGTTCGGAACTTCGCGGACGGTATCCACATGGTGTGGACAACACTGTGGACAGACCGTTCCGACGGAAGGGTGGCGCAGGTGGACGAGCACGACCAGGTGTGGACAGCGGTGGCTCAGCTGCTCCGCGCTCAGGTGTCGGAGGCCGTCTGGCTGTCCACGTTCCAGGACGTGTACCCACTCGACGGCGACGCCACACAGCTGCGCGTCAGTGCGCCGAACAGCCACGTCAAGGACCGCATCCTGTCCCGCTACCTGCCCCTGGTCCGCGATGCGCTGGAGGAGATCGGTGCCGCCGGCACGTTGTTCGCGATCGAGGTGCAGGTCCCCGATGCGTTCGCCGACGACGTGATCCTCGGCGATACCACCCCATCGTGGGACACCCATTCAGGTGGATCGTCGAACGCGCACTCGACCAACGGGCACGCGACGTCCGAACCGCTCAACCCGCAGGGTCCCTCGGACGCCGTCGGGATGAACCCGCGGTACACCTTCGAGACCTTCGTCAAAGGAGCCTCCAACCAGTTCGCCCTCGCGGCCGCACTGCGCGTCGCCGAGACGCCTGGCCGCTCGTACAACCCACTGTTCATCTACGGCGCGGCGGGCCTGGGCAAGACCCACCTCCTCCACGCCATCGGCCACTACGTCCGCCAGCACCTCCCCGACCTGGTGGTCCGTTACGTCTCGACTGAACACTTCCTGAACGACTTCATCGACGCCATCCGCACCAACGCCACCTCGGCGTTCAAGATGCGCTACCGGGGCTGCGACCTCCTCCTGGTCGACGATGTCCAGCTCATCCAGCACAAGGAGCGCTTCCAGGAGGAGTTCTTCCACACCTTCGAGACCCTGTACAACGCCGGCCGCCAGATCGTGCTCTCCTCGGACCGCCCGCCCAAGGAGATGGCCATCCTGGAGGACCGGCTGCGCAGCCGGTTCGTGTCGGGCCTGCTGACCGACGTCCAACCGCCCGACGTCGAGACCCGCCTGGCCATCCTGCGATAGATTGCCGAGCGGGAGCCGGTCTCCGGCCCCGTCG
>JAODBQ010000645.1 GCA_025464045.1 Ilumatobacteraceae bacterium | reverse complement strand
TCGGCGACGTCAATGGTCGGCACCAGCTCAAGCACATGGCGAACGGCGAGGCGAAGGTGATCCACCACAACGTCCTGCACCCCGACGACCTGCGCCTGCTCGACAGCCGCCCGGCGCCGCACGCGGTGTTCACCAGCCCGCAGATCGGGTCGGTCGGGCTCACCGAGCAGCAGGCGCGGATGGTCGCCGAACGACCCGTCAGCGTCATCACCCATGACTACGGCGGAGCCGCCTACGGGTGGGCGCTGGAGGACACGACGAGCTTCGTCAAGCTGATCGGCGACCCGGTCACCCGCCGGCTCCTCGGCGCCCACGTGATCGGCTACCAGGCCTCGCTGTTGGTCCAACTGCTCGTGCAGGGGATGCACCTCGACGCCACCGTCGACGAGCTCGCGACCGGACAGGTCTGGATCCACCCGGCGCTCAGCGAGGTGGTCGAGCAGGCGCTGCTGAAGCTGCTCGACGAGTTCGATCTGTTCTCACCAGCCTCTCACTCGGGCATCTGACCACTCTCACCTGCGTTCGCCAACGTGTGCTCATGAACGAGCAGCGGCCGACCACAACCGGCGCCCCGCTCGCCGCAGGCTTCGGTCACTGACCGATCCACCATCGAGTCTGGCTCGCCGGGGCGCTCTCCCGCCCCGTCCCGGCGAGCCGGACCGACTTCGATCCAGCAGAATGAGCAGCGATGACCAGCGGACGAATCCTCCTCGCCGATGACGACCGGGCGATCCGCGAGTCGCTGTCCCGGGCGCTCGGGCTCCAGGGCTACGACGTCGTCCCCGCGAGCGACGGCGCGATCGCGCTGACGCTGATCGAGAAGGAGCCACCGGACGTCGCGATCCTCGACGTGATGATGCCCAACGTCGACGGCCTCACCGTCTGTCGGGTGCTGCGCTCCGAGCGCAACCGCCTCCCGATCCTGATGCTCACGGCGCGGACCGAGACGGCCGACCGCGTCGCCGGGCTCGATGCCGGCGCCGACGATTATCTCGCCAAGCCGTTCGAGCTCGACGAGCTGTTCGCGCGGGTCAGGGCGCTGCTCCGTCGGGCGCGGACCGACGAGCCCGGCGAGCAGGGTGCGCACGAGGTGGTGCAACTCGGCGACCTGCGGATCGAGCCGAACGCACGCCGGGTGTGGCGCGGCGAGCGTGAGGTCGAGCTCTCCAAGACGGAGTTCGACCTGCTCGAGCTGCTCGCCCGCAACCAGGGCATCGTGCTCGAGCACTCCACGATCTACGAGCGGATCTGGGGGTACGACTTCGGCCCCGACTCGAAGAACCTGGCGGTGTACATCTCCTACCTGCGGCGCAAGTTGGAGCTGCCGGGAGACAGCAAGCTCATCCACACAGTGCGCGGCGTGGGGTACACGGTCCGCGCGGCATGAGCCTGCGCCTCAAGATCGTCCTCGCCCTGATGCTGCTCGCGGCGACGGCAACGACGGCGATCGGGGCATGGTCGTACATCAGCACCCGCACGGAGCTCGGGAACGCGGTCGACCGCTCGCTCGACACCGCCTCGCAGCGCCACGACCTGTTGCAGCTGGCCCAGGAGAGCGTGGCTCGGGCAGCCGGCCGTCCGCGCAGCTTCGACGCGATCCTCGTGCAGGCGATCGACTCGTCCGGTCAGCCGGTGATGGGCCCGAACCTGCAGCAGGTGCTGCCGGTGACGCAGGTCGACATCGACGTCGCCCTGTCCGACGCACCCGATCCGAGCACTCGCCACGACGTCCGCATCGACGGTGAGCCGTTCCGGGTCCTCACCGTGCCGTCGCTCGCCGGTGGGGCGATCCAGCTCGCCAGGTCGTTGCAGGAGAACGAGAACTCGCTGAACGCGATCCTGCGGCACACGCTCTGGGCGATCGTCATCGCCGTAGCGGCGTCGATCGTCGTCGGCTGGTTGCTCGGTCGTCAGCTGACCCGTCGTCTGGTGCGGCTCACCGCTGCGGTCAGCGCCGTCGCGACGACCGGTCGGTTGGACGTCGACGTGCCGAGGAACGGGGCCGACGAGACCGCCCGGCTGGGCGCGGCGTTCAGCGGGATGCTCGGCGCGCTGGCGAGGAGCCGCCAGGAGCAGACCCAGCTCGTGCAGGACGCCGGTCACGAGCTGCGCACCCCGCTCACCAGCCTGCGCACGAACGTCTCGGTGCTGCGCGACTACGAGCGGCTCGAACCCGACGAGCGCCAGCGGCTGATCGCCGACCTCGACAGCGAGAGCCGTGAGCTGACCGCGCTCGTCAACGAGCTCGTCGAGCTGGCGACCGACCGACACGACGAGGAGCCGGCGCAGCACCTGCTGCTCGGCGAGGTCGCCTCGCGCGCCGTGGCGCGAACGACGCGGCGCACCGGTCGCGAGATCGTGCTCGAGGCCGACAACTCGGCGATCGTCGGGCAGCCCGCCGCGCTGGAGCGGGCGGTGCAGAACCTCGTCGACAACGCCGCGAAGTTCGCGATGCACGGGACGATCGAGGTGTCGGTGCACGAGCGCACGGTCGCCGTGCGCGATCACGGCGACGGCATCCGCGCCGACGACCTGCCGCACGTGTTCGACCGGTTCTTCCGCGCCGTCGAACAGCGCAGCAAGCCGGGCTCCGGGCTCGGCCTGGCGATCGTCAAGTCGGTCGTCGATGCGCACCACGGATCCGTGTTCGCCACCAACGCCACCGACGGCGGGGCGATCATCGGATTCACGTTGCCGGCCGGCTGACCCCGGGATCGAGCGCCATGCGCGTCTGGCAGGCTGACGCGCATGGGGATCGACATCGAGGCGGTGATGGGTGCGCTCACGCTCGAGCAGAAGGTGGCGCTGCTCGCGGGACACGACGCGTGGCACACCGCGGAGCTCCCCGGCGTGCCGCCGTTGCGCTGCAGCGACGGCCCCGCCGGTGTGCGCGGCACGTCCTGGCAAGGCCCTGCGTCGGCGTCGTTCCCGTGCGGCACCGCGCTCGGCGCGACGTTCGATCCATCGCTCGTCGAAGAGGTCGGGCGAGCCCTCGGGTGTGAGGCGCGCAGCAAGGGCGTCAACGTCCTGCTGGCGCCGACGGTCAACCTCCACCGCACGCCGATCGGCGGCCGCAACTTCGAGTGCATGAGCGAGGACCCGCACCTCACCGCGCGCATCGCCGTCGGCTACGTGCGTGGTGTCCAGGCCGAGGGCGTGGCCGCGTGCATCAAGCACTTCGTCGCCAACGACACCGAGTTCGAGCGGATGACGATCTCGAGCGAGGTCGACGAACGGACCCTGCGCGAGCTGTACCTGCTGCCGTTCGAGGCCGCGGTCGCGCCGGTCGCCGACGGCGGGGCAGCGGTGCGCGTGCTGATGTCGTCGTACAACCGGATCAACGGCACCTACGCCAGCGAGCACGGTCCGCTGCTGCGCGGCGTGCTGCGCGACGAGTGGGGCTTCGACGGCGTCGTGTTCAGCGACTGGTTCGGCACCCACAGCGCGGCCGCCGCGCTCGAAGCCGGCCTCGACCTGGAGATGCCGGGGCCGGCTCGCCACCGTGGCGACGCGCTGCTCGTCGCGGTGCGCAGCGGCGAGGTGGACGAGGCGCGCGTCGACGAATCCGTGCGCCGGCTGCTGGAGCTGTTCGTGTGGAGCGGCGTCGGTGAGATCGACACGACCGAGCGCACCGACGACTCGTCGGAGACGCGTGCGCTCATCCGCCGCGCCGCGATCGCCGGGACGGTGCTGCTCAAGAACGAACGGGCGACGTTGCCGTTGGCTCCCACCGCCCGCCTCGCGCTGATCGGTCCCAACGCCGAGCGCGGCCAGATCCAGGGCGGCGGAAGCGCGCAGGTTCGCGCCAGCAGGCCGGTGCGCCTGCTCCGGGCGCTGCGCGATCGGGGCCTCGACGTGGCCCACGAACCCGGCTGCTCGATCGACAAGCGACTGCCGGCGCTGCGCGGCGACTTCACCGTCCGCTTCGAGAGCGCGGACGGCGCCACGGCCGAGCAGGAGATCGATCGGCTGGCGATGATGTGGATGGACTCGCCCGCCGAGCACATCGACCTGCGCCACTTCGGCGCCACGATCGCGGGCACGTTCGTCCCGTCGGCCACGGGCGATTGGCAGTTCGGGCTGACGAGCGTGGGACCCGCGGTGCTGCGGGTGAACGGGGAGGTCGTCGTCGAGCTCTCGGCGCCACAGATCGGCGGGGCGTTCTTCGGGCAGGGCAGTCCGGAGATCCGCGCGACCGTGCCGTTGGAGGCCGGGCTCACCGCGAACGTCGAGGTCGAGTACCCGATGATCGAGTACCCGATGATGCGCG
>JAODBQ010000636.1 GCA_025464045.1 Ilumatobacteraceae bacterium | reverse complement strand
TGCGCTTCAGCATGCAGGCAATCTACAGAATGGTTCTCACTCTTGCAAGCGGACTGCGTCGTGTCGAAGCTCCGCATCGCTGGGACCACGACGACTGGGGATGTTCCTCGAGGTGAAGGAGCAGGTTCGGGCGTAGCGCCGCTGTTGGAGCAGCCGTTCGTTGCGAAGAGCGCCCGGCTGCACGCCGGCGACGACATCGAGGTCGTCGGCGATCGACTGCCCGACGGCACGATCCAGTATTCGTTCTACGACTACCGCCGCGGGGGCTCGCTCGTCGTCCTGCTCGTCGTCTTCGCGATCGTGGTCGTGCTGATCGGCCGGTGGCGCGGCATCGGCGCCTTGGCCGGCATGGCCGTCGGCCTCGCCGTGCTGGTCGTGTTCCTCCTGCCGGCACTGCTCGAAGGTCGCGATCCAATCTCGGTCGCAGTGGTCGGGGCCGCGGCAATCGCGTTCGTCGCGCTGTTCCTCGCCCAGGGCATCCGGCTCGCGACCGCGGTCGCGCTGCTCGGCACCTTGGCCAGCCTGGCGATCACACTTGCCCTGTCGTGGATCTTCGTGCGAGCCGCGAACCTCACGGGCCTCGCCGACGAGAACGCCTCGTTCCTCGGTGCGCTCGGCGGCCGCATCGACGTACGCGGAATCCTCCTCGCGGGGTTTGTGATCGGCTCGCTCGGCGTCCTCGATGACATCACCGTGACCCAGGTCTCCGCAGTCACCGAGCTTCGCACCGCGCAACCCGACATCGCTTCCCGCGCCCTCTTCCGCGCGGCGATGAACATCGGCCGCGACCACATCGCATCCACCGTCAACACCCTCGTGCTCGCCTACGCGGGCGCAGCACTCCCGCTCTTGATCCTCTTCACTGGCGCTCGACAGCCGATCACATCGATCGCCGGTCGCGAAGTCGTCGCCACCGAGATCGTCCGCTCACTCGTCGGCTCGATCGGTCTCGTCGCTGCTGTGCCCATCACCACCTGGCTTGCCGTGCGCGTCGGCCAACCGAACGAACACCCAGCATGAGGCGAGCCGGTCGTCTGTGGTGGGCGCAGAGGGATTCGAACCCCCGACGTCTTCCTTGTAAGGGAAGCGCTCTGACCAGCTGAGCTATGCGCCCTCGGGACTGGGCACGCTACCTGCGGCGGAGTTCCGCGACCACCGCCGATGCGCCGAGCCCGGCTCGCCAACGAGGTCGCCGCCCTGCTGCGGGCGGCCCCTCCGACGTCAGGGGATCCTCGAGCGGACCTCGCGCAACGCGTCGTGCATCGCTCGGGTCACGCCGGCCACGGGCGTGCGCCGGGCATCGTGGGACAGCACGGCGAGCTCGCGATCGTGCGCGTCGCTGACGATCGCACCGGCCTCGCGGCAGATCAGCACTCCCCCGAGGTAGTCCCACGGGCCGTGTTGATCAATGCCACAGTCGACGAACCCGTCGAGCACGCCGTCGGCGACGAGGCACAGGTCGAGCGCCGCGGCGCCGAGTGCCCGGAACTGCGCCCAACCCGGCGCCGACGGAGGGGCGGCGGAGACGCCGACGATCGCCTCGCCGAGCCCTGTCCGGTCGGGCGCCGCCAGCTGCCTCCCGTCGCACCACGCTCCCTCCCCGCGCGCTGCGGACCAACGCTCGCCCGTGGCCTGGTTGACGACGAGCGCGACGGCCGGTCCGTCGTCGTCGACGAGGCACAGCGAGGTGGCGTACCACGGAATGCCCCGGCTGCAGTTCGTCGAACCGTCCACCGGGTCGATCACCACCGTCGGCGCGCCGGCCACGAACTCCAGACCGCTCTCCTCCGACAGCACGCCGACGCGCGCCCGGTGCAGGACGGCCAGGGCAGCGTCATCGGCCACGAGATCGAGCGCGTACTGGCCGACGCGCCCGCCCGACGGGCCGCGATCGCGCACGCCGGCGAGGGCCTTCGCGACGGCGTCGGCAACGTCGTGGAACAGGGCGAGGCCGTCGGTCATCACGAGAGCGCACGGTAGTGTCGCTGCCCGTGGCAGTCATCGACGTGGCCGGGTTCGTCGCGGATCTCAAGAGCCATGCCATCGACCACGGCTTCCACGTCCACGACGAGCGGCACTTCGTCGAGACCTACTCGCTGCGCCAGTTGTGGGAGGTCGACCTGCACCCCGAGGAGGCGTGCAGCGGCCCCATCGACCTGCACCTCTCGCTCGAGGTCGATCCCCGCGCCCTGCTCGGGTTCGAGGACGAGATCATCAAGCTCGACGACATCGACGCCGACCCGCCCGAGGGTTTCACCTTCCCGCTGCTGTTCACCTGGACGCTCCCCCCGCTGATCCATCCGCCGGACCTGCTGGTGCTGGCCACCGAGCTCGCCGGCGTCGGCGGCCTCGATCTGCCGGTGGAGGTCTCGGCGATCGACTCGTTCGCCAGCGTCACCGACGCCCCCGAGCGCAGTCTGTCGATCGTGTCCCGCATCCCCGTCGAGCTCGCCGCGGTGTACCTCGGTGACGAGGAGGCGTTCTGCGCCACACTCGTGCGCTGCAAGGACATCAGCCTGTTCTTGCTCGATCGGGCCGGGTCCTGGCTGGGCGAGGATTGATACGGTCCACCGACCGATCGACGAACGACGGATGATCGCGAACGACCGATGATGACGAACGACCGATGATGAGGGGTGCGCCATGCGCGTCAGCGAACTGATAGACATGCTCAAGGACCAGCCGCCGGATGCGGAGGTCGAGCTCGCCATCATCGCCCCGGTCGACGAGGACAGCGACGACATCACCGTCGACCGCTACAGCGTCGAGGGCATGCTCCCCTGGCAGGACGACGACGAGGACGGCAACGCCGACGAGCTCGTCGT
>JAODBQ010000608.1 GCA_025464045.1 Ilumatobacteraceae bacterium | reverse complement strand
CCTCGCGGTCGATGTGCGTGGACGCCTCGAAGCCGACCTTCGACTGCGCCCCGTCAAGCTCGTAGACGCCGGGCAGTGGGATCTCCACGCCCTGATGGATGCGCGTCAGCGACGAGGGAGCGGTGTTGGTGCTCATGACAGGCGGTGCTCGAAGGCAAGGCCGGCGAGCTGGACGCGCGAACCGATCCCGAGCTTGCGATAGATCTGGCGCAGGTGGAAGTCGACCGTGTGGCGCGAGACGTGCAGCTGCTGCGCGACCTGGCGGTTCGTGGAGCCGCTGGCCACGAGCCGGGTCACGCGCAGTTCGACCAGGGTGAGGCTGTCCCATCCCAACGCCGGCCCTTGCGAACGATGACGAGGCGGTCCGACCCGGGAGCGTGACGAGAGCACAGAAGTGGTCATTCCCCGATGGTGACGAATCAGCAGGGGGCGCACAACGTCCCCCGAGGACGATTCGACCGTCCTCCCGGGACGACGGATCGCGCGCAAAACTCACTGCGCGTGGTGCGCTGGACCTGCGCTCCACTCCCCCTCGCCGGAGTGTGAGGTTTGGACGCTCTTGCGGCTCACTCGCCACAGTTCGGCGCGCGGGTCGCTCAGACGCGCTGGGCGAACGGCGGCCGGGCTCAGTGCACCGCGGGATCTCCGAGCGTCGATCTGCCGACTCGTGCTACGAATGGCGGCGGGTGGTGGGCCCGTACGGGAGGCGGCTCACCGTCGAAGCGTTCGACTTCGACGAGCACGTGTTGGCCGGTTGAGCCTTGCGCCAACCGGGAGGTGCCCTGGTCGGCGGTGAGGACGTTGGGATTGCCGTGCGCGCAGAGCGAGTCAGGTCGTGTCGGGTCGCTCGGGTCGTACCAGGCGCCGGTGGACAGGTTCACGACTCGGGGTCGGACGTCGGTGGTGACGATCGCCCCGGCGAGGCAAGACCCCCGATCGTTGGACACCCGTACGACGTCGCCGTCGTTGATGCTGCGGGCGGCGGCGTCGTCGGGATGGATCCGGATGGGTTCGCGCCCGGCCACCTTCGAGGCTTGGCTGTACGCGCCGGCGTCGAGTTGGCTGTGCAGCCGCGACGAGGGCTGGTTGGCGATCAGGTGCAACGGAAAGCGACCGGCGCGCTCGCCGCCCAGCCACTCGTCGGGCTCCAGCCACACGGGATGTCCGGGACAGTCGTCGTAGCCGAACGCGTCGACGGTCTCGGAGAACAGTTCGATGCGCCCGCTCGGAGTCGCGAGCTTGCTGGTGTCTGGGTCGGTTCGGAATCGCTCGTACATGGTGTGGCCGTCGGAACTGACGGGCAGTCGTGTCTCACCGGCGGACCAGAACTCGGCGAAGCGCGGGACGGCGACACCCCGCTCGCCTACCCGAGTGCGGAAGCGTTCGTAGATGTGCTCGACCCAGTCGTCGGCGGTGCGGCCTTCGGTGAACTCGTCCCACACGTCGAGACGCTTGGCGAGCTCCGACAGCGCGTCGTAGTCGTCGCGGGCCTCGCCGAACGGTTCGATGGCGCGGGGCATGGCGATGAGGTAGGTGTCGTTGTGGGCGCCGCCAACGTCGTCGCGCTCGAGGGTGGTGGTGATGGGCAGCACGATGTCGGCGTGGCGGGCGGCGGCCGTCCAGAACGGCTCGTGAACGACGATGGTGTCGAGCCGAGTGATCGCTCGTCGCAACCGGTTGAGGTCCTGATGATGGTGGAACAGGTTGCCGCCCGCCCAGTAGAGGAGGCGGATGTCGGGGAGGCGGAGTGTGCGCCCGTTGTACTCGAGGGTGCCGCCGGGGTTCTCCAGCAGCTCGGTGATGCGCGCCACCGGGATGAAGGTCTGCACCGGGTTGCGGCCCTGCTCGAGCACGGGCAGTGGGAGACGCATCAGGGGCGCACCGAAGTCCGCCGTCGAACCGTACCCGTGCCCGAAGCCGCCGCCGGGGAGCCCAATTTGTCCGAGGAGGGCGGCGAGGGCGATACCCATCCACACCGGTTGCTCGCCGTGGCGGGTTCGCTGCAACGCCCAGCTCACAGTGATCAGGGTGCGGCTGCGGGCCATGCGGCGGGCGAGGGCACGGATCGTGTCGGCGGGGATCTCCGAAATCGTCGCCGCCCACGCCGGGTCTTTCGGTTGGCCGTCGTCGTCGCCGAGTACGTAGGCGATCAGCCGGGCGCTGCCGACGGTGTACCGCTCCAGGAACGCGGCATCGTGGAGCCCTTCGGTGACGAGCACGTAGGCCAACGCCAGCATCACCGCGACGTCGGTGCCAGGCACGACCGGGTGCCAGACGGCGGCGACGTCGGCAGGCAGATCGCTTCGCAACGGACTGAACAACTCGAAACCGATGTGGCGACGTGCCGCTTCGACCAGGCTCGGTACCAACGTGTGGCGGGTCACCCCACCGGAACCGACCCACGCGTTCTTCACGTTCATCCCGCCGAAGGCGACCACCAGTTCGGTGTTGTCCAAGATCGCCTGCCACGTCGTTGCCTGGCGCAACACGTCGCCCGTGCCGCCCACCACGTGGGGCAGGATCACCTCCGAGGCGCCGTACGAATACGTGTTGACCGACCCGGTGTAGCCGCCGATGCAGTTCAAGAAGCGGTGCAGTTGACTCTGCGCGTGGTGGAACCGACCCGCACTCGCCCACCCGTATGAGCCGCCGAAGATCGCCTCGTTGCCGTGCGCCGTGCGCACACGCCGCAACTCGGAGGCGACCAGATCGAGCGCTTCGTCCCAATCGACCTGCACGAACTCGTCGGCGCCTCGGTGGTCGTCGGGTCCGGGACCCCGCTCGAGCCAACCTCGACGAACGGCAGGCCGCTTCACCCGGGCCTCGCTGCGGATGCCATCGCGAATGTTCCCAAGCAAGGGCGACGGTGTCGGATCGTCGGGGTGCGCCTCGATCCCCACGATCTCATCGCCGCCTACGGTGACCCGAAACGCACCCCAATGCGACGTGTGTGGCAACGTGTGGCGACCAGTCACCGCGCTCACCGTCCTGCCCGAAGCCGGCACCGGGCCCGGGCACGTGGTGGCGTCTGCGCCTGGTACCACAGCATCCCCAGCGGCGGGCTGGGGTACAGCCTGGTCAGGCAACGTACCTTCAACATGACCCATCAAGCCCCCAGGTCACAGCGGGCGGCTCGATCAAGCCGCCGCTGACGAAGCCTACGGCAACGAACCGCTTGCCGCCGCAGGCACCATCGAGGCTCCGAACCCCGCGTCGCCGATGTCGGGCGGCGCGCGCCGCCCGAGGGGGCCAAATCGCGGCGAAGGGTGGGCGATGGGGGTCTCGATCCCCCGACCTCCACGGTGTGAACGTGGCGCTCTTCCAACTGAGCTAAACGCCCTCGACGGGTGAGGGAGGCTATCAGCGCGATCGCATTGGAGCCACCCGTCCGCCAGCTGGGACGTCAGCGACGGATGCAGGCGGTGCCCATGCCTTGGCGGTCCCGGTGGGGCTCGGTGCCGGTCGGGCAGCGCTCGCCGAAGGTGACCACGACCTCGACCACGCCGTCGTGGATGTCGGTGCAGTTGACCTCGGCCACGTCGTCGTTGGGCTGCACGGCGACGCAGGAACCGGCGGTGAGGACGTTGTCCGGCGGGATCGGCTTGGCGGGTTTGGCGATGATCACCCCGAGCAGCACGACGAGGATGCCCAGCGACGCGAGGACCGCCATGAACCGCCACGGGAACCGCGCCGGTCCCTGGTCACGGGCGAACGGGTTGTGCGCCGGCTCGACGAACGGCGCCGGAGTGGTGGCCGGCGCCGGCCTGGCGACGTTGCTGTGCGGCGC
>JAODBQ010000607.1 GCA_025464045.1 Ilumatobacteraceae bacterium | reverse complement strand
ACGAGAAGGAGGTCCTGTTGCGATCCGCACGTGCCTACATCCAGCCGTCGAGGTGGGAGGGCCAGTCGATCTCGGTGCTCGAGGCGTTCGCCGCCGGTGTGCCGTGCATCGTCTCCCGCTACATCGCGCGGACGCTCGGATCCGAGCTCGCGGAACTGGCGATCGTGATCGACGACGATCCGTCGATCGCCGCGTCGGAGATCGTCTCGTCGCTCGCGGACCGACCGAAGATCACCGCCTGCGCGAAGCAGGCCAAGGACATCGTGCTCACGCGCTACTCGGCCGACGCGATCTGCCAGGAGCTGGAAGCGGCGTACGCAGGCGCGATCGGGCGGTGCCCGCAGAAGTGCTGACACAGAAGCTGCGCCCCAAGTCCGAGATGGCGCGCACCGCCATCGCGCTCGTCGTCAACTCCGGCGTGACGTCGGTGCTCGGCGTCGTCTACTGGATCGCCGTCGCCCGCCTGTACAGCCCGCGCGACCTGGCCGACAACGCCGCCGTCGTCTCGACGATGCTCACGCTCGGCGGGATCGCCCAGATGAACCTGGTGCTCAGCCTCGGGGCGCTGTTGCCGAGGGCGGGTCGCCGCGCCGACCGGTTGCTGACCGACGTGTACCTCTCGGTCGTCGTCTTCTCGATCGCCGTGTACTCCGTGTTCGTGCTGCTCATCCGGCCGCACCTCTCGTACTTCGACCGCGTGATCCCCAATCCCACTGCGATCGTCGCGCTCGGCCTCGCATTCGCGGTCTACAACATCTTCGTGCTGCAGGACGGGGCGATGGCTGCGCTCGGAAGTGCGACGGTGGTGCCGTTCGAGAACGCGGTGTTCGGGGGCGCCAAGCTGCTGATGGTGGTGCTGCTCGCCAACGCGATGCCGAGCGACGGGATCATCGTGTCGTGGATGGTTCCGGCAGCCGTCCTCGTCATCCCGATCACCTGGTACATCTTCGGACGCGTGCTGCCGAGGCACACCGTGGAGCCGACCGGTGTCGTGCGGCTCAAGCACGCGGTGCGCCCGGTCGTCGGCGACTACGTCGGCTACCTGTTCCTGATCTCGTCGACGCTCGCGCTGCCCGCGATCGCAGTGTCGCTCGTCGGTGCGGATCGTGCGGCAGCGTTCTCGGTTCCGTGGATGATCAGCGCGAGCATCGACACTGTTGCCAGCAACGTCGGCATGGCGCTGACGATCGAGAAGTCCCGATCGAAGGATCGCAACGCGATGACCGCGCGCGCCACGTTGCGCGTCTTCGGTCTGGTCGTCGCGCTCGCGTTGGTGGTCGCACTTGCCGCCCCGTTCGTCCTGCGCCTGTACGGCGGTTCGTACGCCGCCGACGGTCTCGTCGTGCTGCGCCTGCTCGTGCTCGCCGCGCCGTTCCGGGCGCTTGCGGTGATGGCGATGAGCGATGCCCGCTCGCACGGGCGCACCGGGTTCATCATCAAGATGCAGGCGCTGACGAGCTCCGTCGTCATCGTCGTCGCGTTGGTCCTCACGCGCGGCGGCGACATCAAGGGCATTGCCGTCGCCTGGCTCCTCGCGCAGGTGATCGCCGCCGCCTGGGCGTTGCTGCAGCGCCGGCGACCGGCCCCGGTCTTCGAGGCGCTGCGGACGCCGGAGCTGGCGACGTCCGCCCGGGAGAGTACGGGCTAGAGACGTCGTCGCCGCGCACGGCTCGCGTCGCCCATCGGAACGCCTGCGACCACCACATCCGGTAGCTCGCGTCGTCACCGAAGCGACCGACGAGGTACTCCCGCGACGGCACCGCGCTGCCGCCGAGGAACCACACGGCGTTCGGCACGGGCAGACGCACCGCCCAGCTCGCCGGGTGGCGACCAACGAGCGAATCAGCGTCGAGCAGGCGCAACCGCAGCGCCGCGGTCCTCGGGATCGGCGGCGCGCCCAGCGTGGTGAGGAGCTGGGAGGGTTGCACGCCGGCGGGCAGCGCGCCGACCACCGCCGCGAGGAGCCAGTCGAGGTGGATCGCACGGAGCTCCTCGACGGTCGCGCCCGGATCGAGGCTGTTCGCCACGACGGCGACGTCCGACCACGTCGCCAACGACAGCTTCTTCTGCCACTGCTCGGAGATGAGGTGCAGCGCGGCGATCGCCAGCGAGTGCGTCGGGCTGGCGACCCGCACGCGGTGCCCGTGCACCTCGATCGTCTCCGCGAAGGCGTGGAGCCGTTCGAACCCGAGGTGGCTGGCGAACGCCCATGGGCCGACGTGGTGGTGCAGATCGAGCCGCACCAGGCCGTGCTCGTCGGCGAGGTTGAGGCCTTCTCGACACTGCAGATCGAACGATCGGTGCGGCTGCAGGTCGCTGGCCGGCGGGTGCAGGCCGTGCTCGTGCGCGATGCGCAGCGCCGCGTGGAACTGCCCGGGCGGGACGACGATGTCGACGTCGCCGAACGAGCGCATCTCCCGGACCGGGTAGTGCCGCGCCACGGCGAGGCCCTTGATCAGCACGGAGCGGATCCCGCGGTCGCGCAGCACCTTCAGGAACGGCAGCGTCATCCCGGCGATGCCGAGGGCACGCATCGAGTCGTGGCGTCGGGCGGCCATGAGCGCGTCGCGCACGTCCGCGGGGACATCGCCGTCGGCGCCGATGTCGCGGAGCCGTTGCAGCGCCATGCCACTCGCCCGTTCGACGACGATGTCCGGCGTCGCGTCGAACCACGCATCCTGGCTCGGCAGCGGCACACCGGCGACCGCGCCGAACGCGGCGAAGCGTGCTGCCGTGCCGAGCGCATCGGCCGACGGGAGGGGCGCGCGACGGCTCACGGCGTCGGCCGGACGCTGCGGCGCAGATCGCGCAGGTCGCGCCGATCACACCGATCACACCGATGTGTACGATCCTGCTGATGCCGGGCGACGTGCAGCGGTCTGCGTTCGCCCGCACCGTTGGGCAGGTCGCTCGACGGGTGCGCGGGCTCGCGCTCGACGTCGCGGTGCGGTGCGCGCTGCTCGTCTCGGACCTCACCTTGCGCACGTTCGGGCTCGAACGTTCGTTGCGATGGGTGGGTGCGCGCGGCGGCTGGTCGGCCGGTCCGGAGCTGTCGGGTCCCCAGGTCGAGGCGCTGTCGCGGCCGCAGTTGATGCTCGTCGGGATCATCATGCGTCGACGCGCGATCTGGACCCGCACCGACGGCCCGTGCCTGCGCCAGGCGCTGCTCGTCAGCCTCGTCCTGCGACGGCTCCGACCCGTGGTGCACCTCGGGCTGAAGGGCACCGATGCCGGGCCGATGGCACATGCGTGGGTCACGGTGGGCCGGGTGCGGATCGACTACGACCCGTCCTACGCGTCGTTCGGCACCGTCTCGGTCTGATCCCCGTTCGGTCAGCATCGGGTCAGGTCGCCGGCGCAGCCTGGCGATCCAGGCCGAGCAGCATCCGCAGCCGTCCGTAGACGAACCCGCTCGCGGTGATCGTCAGGCCGACGACGATCGCGACGCTCTGCAGGATCGCCGCCGGTCGTCCGCGCACCGCGTCCAGAACGCCGCGGGCCGCACCGAGCGGCAGCGTCTTCGACACGTACGTGCGCTCGCTCGACAACCCCGCCGCGTTGCCGACCACCTTCGACAGTCGCGACTTGGAGATCCCCTCGGAGAGGCAGCGCTTGGCGAAGTACGACGCCGCGGTGCGACCCGCGGGGACGCGGTGGTTGATCACGCGAGCGCGCGGGTCGTAGATGATCACGCCGTCGGGGAAGCGCTCGTGCATGCGCACGCAGATCTCCGTCTCGTCGTTCTCCTGGCCGATCGACAGCGCGCCGACGCGGCCGATCCTGAACCCGCCGACCTCGTCGAGCACGCGCCGCCGGATCGACATGTTGCAGCCGATGAGGTTGCGGATCGGCGTGGCCACCTCGGGCAGCCCGCGGTACGTGCAGCCGACGACCCAGAGGAACTCGTCGGGGAACCACGGCGGCTTCGTCGCCACCCACTGCGGCGAGATCGAACCGCCGGCACCGAGCACATCGTCGCTGTGGTACAGCGAGGCGAGCACCTCCAGCCAATCCGGCGCGGCCATCGCGTCCTCGTCGATGAAGGCCACGACGTCGCCGGTCGAGGTCTCGACGCCGGTGTTGCGCGCCCCCGACAGGCCCTGGGCGTTGCTGTTCTCGACCACGCAGACGTGGCCGAAGGACTCCCGGCAACGGGCGAACAGCGCCGGGTTGTGGTCGATCACGAGGATCACCTCGTGAGCGGGCCGCGTCTGCGCGGCGAGCGAGGCGAGCGAGCAGGTGAGCTCGTCCCAGCGGGCCTCCGTGTAGGCGCAGACGACGACGGAGGTGGTCAGGGGAGCTTCGATCGGCAACGGTACCATCGCGACCAGCATGGCCAATCCAGACGCAGGCGTGCACGCGCTCCACCGGCTGTACGGGCTGACGCTCATGTCACCTGCCCCGATCGGCCCGCTCGCGACGGCGGGGGCACCGGTCGACTGGACCATCGACTGGGCGGGACCGCCCGCCGACGTCACCGTGGCCCCGGTCGGTCGCGCGATCGTGGCCGAGGGCGTGTGGCCGGCCGTGCGCGACGGCGACGTCGTCACGCTCTGGCACGAGGAGCTGGGTCGCGTGACGATCGATCTCGCCGCGCGGCGGATCGCGCTCGGTCTGACGATCCGCACCGACGAGGTCGCCGCGCTCGTGCTGCGCGGCGTCGTGCTGTCGCTGGTGCTTGAGCTCACGGGGGTGCCGACGTTGCACGCCAACGGCGTGGTCGTCGGCAACCGCGCCGTCGCCGTCGCCGGCGCGCGTGGCATCGGCAAGACCACCGTCACTGCCGCGCTGTGCGCAGCGGGGATCCCGCTGATGTCCGACGACGTCCTCGCGCTGGTCCGCGGTGACGACGGCTGGTGCGCTCGGTCCGGCCTCACGCAGCTGCGGCTGCGCCAGGACGCGGCCCACCTCGCCGAGCTGATCGGGGCGCAGCACGCGCAGCACTCGTCGGTCGACGGTCGACACGTGGTCGTGCTCCCGCCACCGGCGAGCGAGGTCCTGCCGCTCGGGGCGATCGTCGTGCCGCGGGTCGATCGCGAGGGCGAGGGCGCGCCACGTCTCGTGCGGATCACCGGGCCGGAGGCGTTCAGCCACCTCGCGACGGCGTTCCGCGTGGTCACGTTCGTCGACGCGGGGATGCTCGTCGCCCGACTCGGCGTCACCGCCGCGCTGACGCGGGAGGTGCCCGTACTGGCGCTGTCGATGCCGGTCAAGCTGCAGTGGACGGCCGCGGACGCGAATGGGCTGCGGCAGGTGTTCGAGGAGTGCTTCGCAGGCGCCGGCCCGTGACGTACGCGGTGATGTCGCTCGAGGAGATCGTGCTCGGCGGCGCCTTCGAGCCGTCGCCGGACCATCCGCCGCGTCCGATCGTTCCCGTGCACCGCCCTCCGCGCGACGTGCTCGGCGAGGTGCTCCTCGGCATCCTCCGGCGCGGTCGGACGGCCGTCGCGTTCTCGGGCGGCATCGACTCGTCCGGGCTCCTCTGCCTGGCGACCGCCGTCGCCCGGGCCAACGGTCTCGCGGAGCCGGTCGCGGTCACGGCGCGGTTCCCCGACGCACCATCCACCGACGAGACCCGCTGGCAGGAGCTGGTGATCGGCCACCTCCGTCTCGCGGACTGGGTGAAGGTCGACTTCCGCGACGAGTGCGACGTCATCGGCCACGAGGCGCAGATCGGACTGCGCCGGTACGGCGTCCGCTGGCCGCCGCTCGTGTACGCCGAGCAGCCGCTGATGCGGGCCTGCCCGGGCGCGACCTACGTGATGGGCAACGGCGGCGACGAGCTCACGTTCCCGACGCGCGCGGGCGTGCT